>JALOPB010000026.1 GCA_025454115.1 Desulfobacterales bacterium
CGCGATCTGCCGGCAGCCGCTCGCGCCCGAAAGATTGGCGCTGGTTCCCGTGATCGGCCGTTCCAGCGCCTCGACCAGCGCCCGCGCCACAGGATGGGCTGCGAGGCGGATTCCGATTTTGCCGGTTCCCGCCGTTAGCCGCACCGGGATATGCGGCCGGGCCTCCATCACCAGGGTGAGCCGGCCAGGCCAAAAGCGATCCATGAGCGATTGCGCCATGGGCGGCACGCGCTCGGCCAATTCCGTCAACTGAGCGCTGCGGCCGATCAGGACCAGCAGCGGCATGTCGGCCGGACGCTGTTTGATCTCAAAAACCCTCTCGACGGCAGCAGGGTCGAGTGCATTGGCCCCAAGGCCGTAGAGGCAGCGGGTCGGGAAACACACCACTCCCCCGGAGCGGATCACCTCCGCCGCCCGGGCGATGGCTTCCGGCTCGGGCGACCGTGGGTTTATGCGCAGCGGCTTAACGGTAGTCCTTGAGCTTTTTGGCTTTGCGTTCAACTTCGGTGGCCATGTCTTTTTTAAATCGTTCGATTCGGCCGGCTAATTCCGGATCGCCGAGGGCAAGCATCTGAGCCGCCAGGATGCCGGCGTTGCGCGCCCCGGGCTTTCCCAAGGCCATGGTGGCGACCGGGATGCCCGGCGGCATCTGCACCGTGGACAGCAGGGCGTCCAACCCTTGCAGGCTGGACGAGTCGATCGGCACGCCGATGACCGGCAGGCTGGTGTGGGCCGCCAGCACCCCGGCCAGATGCGCTGCGTGCCCGGCCCCGGCAATGATGGCCTTCATCCCCCGGCTGCGGGCATCCGCCGCAAAGGCCATGGCGCGTTGCGGGCTGCGGTGGGCCGAGGCTGGAATACCGAACTTCTTCAGCATGGCCGCTGCCTCTTCCATCACCGGCAGGTCCGAGTCGCTGCCCATGACGATGCCTACCGCAGGCGCTCGGTTCATGCGGTCGATGGCCTTGCGGCCGATGTCTTTTCGGCAATAGGCCCCCTCCCAGCCGATCTTGCCGACGGCCTGGTAGGCCTTGGCGATGGCATCTGCAACCGTATCGCCCAGAGCGGTTACACCGAGCACGCGGCCGCCGTCCGTGACAACGGCTTTATCCTTGCGGGCGGTGCCGGCATGGAAAACCACCACATCCTTCATGCGTTTGGCGGCATCGAGGCCCTTGATGGAAAGGCCTTTTGGGTATTTTCCGGGATAGCCGGCCGAGGCCATGACCACGCAGACCGAGGCGCGCTCGTCGATGTCCAGCGCACACTGATCCAGCCGGCCGTCGATCACGGCTTCCATGATCGGCACGATGTCGCTCTTGATCCGCATCAGGAGCGGCTGGGCTTCGGGATCCCCGAAGCGGCCGTTGAATTCGAGCACCTTGATCTGATCGTGCTCGATCATGAGCCCGGCGTAAAGCACACCCTGATAGGTGCGGCCTTCGGCCGCCATGGCCTTGACCGTCGGAACCATGATCTCGTTCATGACCCGCTTATGGATGAGGCGATCGACCACCGGCGCCGGCGAGTAGGCGCCCATCCCGCCCGTGTTGGGGCCGCGGTCGTCGTCGTAAATCGCCTTGTGATCCTGCGAAGACGGCATAGCCAGGACGGTTTTGCCATCGGTAAAGGCCAGGAAGGACGCCTCTTCGCCTCGGAGGCACTCCTCGATGACCACCTGGCGGCCGGCATCGCCGAATTCGCGCTTGACCATGATCCGTTCGAGCGCGTCCCGGGCTTCCGTTTCGGATTCGCAAACGATGACACCCTTCCCAGCGGCCAGTCCGTCCGCCTTGACCACCACCGGAGCGCCCGCTTCCTTCAGATAGCGCCGAGCCTGGTCAAGGCTCTTGAAGCTGCGACCGCGCGCCGTGGGAATCCGGTATTTGAGCATCAGCTCTTTGGCGAAGGATTTGCTCGACTCGATTTCGGCGGCCCGACGCGTCGCCCCGAAGATTTTCAATCCTTCCCTTTGAAAGGAATCGACGATGCCTTCGGACAGCGGCCCCTCGGGCCCGACCACTGTAAGATCGATCTTCTGCTTCCGGGCGAAGTCGAGCAGCGCCGGGATATCTCCGGCCATGATGGGGACGCACTCGGCCAACTCCGCAATCCCGGCGTTACCGGGAGCGCAATAAAGCGTCTTCACCCGCGGGCTTTGGGCGATCTTCCAGGCCAGGGCATGCTCTCTGCCGCCGCTGCCGATGATCAGCACTTTCATAGAATTCCTCCCCCTTTTGATAAGCGTTCAGACCTGGCGCCCGCTGCCTGCGCAAGCCCCTCCAGGATTTCTTGTTTGCGGCGCTGCAACTCGTTCCGGTCGATCCGCGCAGCGGCAATGCCACCGTCCAGCGCGATCTCAGACAGCCAGCAGCGCCCCTCAGCAGTCAAGTGAAAGTCGATGTGGGCATATGGAAACCGGCCCCGTGCCATGATCTCTCGGCAAAGGCGTTCGATCGCCGCATCCATTTCCAGCGGCCGGCCGACTCCTCCGACGGCGAGATTGGCCCGAAAATTAAACTCATTCTCGCGGATATAGGCTTCGACATAATCACCGGCCACGATCACCCGGATATCGGTGATGTCCGGCAGATAGGGTTGCAGCACGAACGGGTAGGTTGAATCGGTGAACGCCACGGTGTTGTAAAGCGTTTCAGCGTTGTCCCACCGCCGGATGCCGTGACCGCAGTGCATGCCTTCTTGCTTGGTGAGGACGTCGGAGATCCCGTGCCGAGCGCAGTAGCCCACGGCCGCCATGAGTTCCGCCCGCCGGGCGATGACTTGCGTGTGCGGCGCCATCCATCGTTGCAGCAAAAGGGCCTGAGCGCATTTGGAGCGACTGATCAACTGGCAAAGCGGCGATGGCACGCAGCGGACACCGCGCTCCATGAGGTCTGCGACGATGGCCGGACGCAGGTATTTCGCCGGCAGGAGGCCAACGATCACGTCTCCGCAGGTCAGCTGATCAAAGTGCCGGTCCAGCGCAGGGGCGCTGCCGATCATCATGACGTCACCCGTGACGGCAACGGCCTTCCAGACTCAGCTCGATCAGCCGATCCAGCAATCGGCTGAAGCTGAGCCCCGCCGTGCGGGCCGCCCGGGGGAGCAGGCTGGTCGCCGTCATCCCGGGAATGGTATTGGTTTCAAGGAGTAGAATCTCACGCCCGCACACCATCATGTCGGACCGGCTGTAACCGCGGCAAAAGAGCGTTCGATGGGCCTCCAGCGCCAGATGCTGGGCTTTGGCGGTCAACTCCGGATCGATGCGCGCCGGGCAGATCTCCTCGGTGACTCCCGCTGTGTATTTAGCCGTATAGTCGAAAAACTCCCGATTGCGATCCGGAATGATCTCAATGAGCGGCAGGGCTTCGAGCGTGTCGTTGCCAATCACCCCCCCGGTAATTTCCATGCCCTGAATGTAGGTTTCGATCAGCACCGCCGGATCATGCTCCCAGCCTGCCTCAACAGCCCCTCGAAGGGTCTCGGGACGACGCACAATGGTGATCCCCACGCTAGAGCCGCCCACCACTGGCTTGATGACCAGCGGCAGTCCCAACCGTTTCACGACGGCATCCGGATCAATCCCTTCGCCGCGATGGACCACGAGGTAATCCGGAATCGGTAATCCGGCCTGTTCGTATAGACGCTTGGCAGCCAGTTTGTTCATGGCTGCGGCGCTGCCGAGGACCCCCGAGCCCTGGTAGGGAATTCCCAGCAGGTCCAGCAGGCCCTGCACCGTGCCGTCCTCGCCGAAGGGGCCGTGTAGGATAACCAGCGCAGCGTCGATACGCGGGGCGTCGGAAACTAGCCGAAGGAGATCGGTCTGGGGATCATAGCGAAGAATGTCATATTTCTCTTTATTCAAGGCCTCGTAAACCTGGTTGCCGCTGTTGAGCGACACTTCGCGTTCCGAGGATACGCCCCCGGAAAGAAGAGCAATGGTGAGTTTCTTTTTCAAATTGCCTCTCGCTATATTTACATGGCCCAGGTGGTTCGGCACGCTACCTTTACAGCCTGCTATTTCAGTTTCTTGCTTTTCTCCAGCCGTGAAACGATCTTGCCAGCATAATACTGGGGGATTTCGTTGGCGATGGAGGTTTGACGCATGGCGTTCAGTTTCAGAATCAAGTAATTGAGCTTTTTAAGTGTCTGGTATTTTTCGACCGTGTCGGGAAGCGCACTCAGGAGGTCTTCGGTTTTCTCGATGTCCCTGCGCAGCTCGATCTCCGGCGGAAGGCATTCCGCGTTCTTGAGGATTTTATATGCCAGGCGCAAATCTTCGGGGAGGTGACTGCCGTCTTCCAGCTTAAGCGGCTCGCCGACGCCGTCTAGATCCTCGAATTCACCTCTTTCCATGGCTCGGCGAATCCGTTCTTCCACAATCTTTTCAAAGCCGCTGATCATACACTATGGGATCCCTGAGTGTGGGGTGCAATCCGACGAAAATCCGCACGCTACTTTTCAGGAAGAGATATGGTGCCGCCGGGATTGTATATAGCTTCGAGCGGGCATGTTTGCAAGAGGGGGCGGCCCAACGCCATTGAGTCCCATCGGCCGGATGAGATTACATCCTAACCGAAGCGCTACCGATTTAGCAATGGAAACAGGTATCGAAGACAGGAATCCGGCTCCCGTCTTGTTTGGGTTTAAGCAGCGAGGGATATATGCAACCAGCGGGATTGAATCACAGGCCCCGAAAAATAAAAAAACCTACTGACGAATCAGTAGGTTATCAAGCTTATGGTGGCGATGCAGGGATTTGAACCCCGGACACTGCGGATATGAGCCGCATGCTCTGACCAACTGAGCTACATCGCCGAAGTCGTTTATAGACTCGCGATGGAATGTCGATTCTTTCCGGCTACTTCGTGGAGCCTGCCACCTCAACGGAGTATTCGTCCAGGTTATTAGGCAGGTTGTCGAACACGGCCATGAAGGGAATGGATCGGCCGGGCTTAACGCCCACATTCACGTGGTTGGCCCCTTCCCGGTTCTTCAGCCGCTCGGCGATGGCAGCCATATCCTGAGAAGCGAGTTCCTGGTTGGAAAGAACGTTGCCTGCAAAGACCGTTGCGGTCTTGGCCAACGTCTTGTCTTTGGTGTAAAGCTTAGCGGTCACCTGTATGGCGCTACGAGGATGATCGTAGTTGTTGCGAATCTGACCTTTAACCACGCACAGCCGTCCTACGGCGGGATGGTCGATGAATTCGGCGGTCAGGTTTTCAGCAATCGGCGCCAGTTTCAGATTTCCGGCAATATCCTCCGGCTGAGTTTCGAAGAATTTGCCGAAAATTGGAATTTCAAGGTTGCTTAAGAATGGAATCTGAATGCCCAGACTGCGCGAAACCAAGATGGCGGCTATTGACAGGACCACCACACCCGCGGCCGTCAAAAGATACTTGCGAACGTTGGATCGGCGCGGCGTGGCAGCAGTCAGAGCTGCAGCAGCGGCAGACTCCATCGCAATGACACCGGTCGCTTCGCCGCTTCCAGTTTCGGCGCTCTCGTCCGCTGCGAATCGATCCGTCGCATCCGCGGGCTCCGCATCCGGAGCGTCAACCGCTGCGACGGGCTCCGCTGGCACGTTGTTTTCAATCCCATCGGCGGGGACAGACTCGATTTCAATCTCCAGGTCGTCGGCCGCTGCCGCTTCAGGTCCCACCGCGAAATCGAGGTCGAGCTCGTCGGTCGCGTGGCTGACTTTGTGTTCGGTTGAAACCTCTCCGGAATCCTCGTCCTCCAACAAGCTTTCAAGGTCCAACAGGAGACCATCCGATGCCTCCGCATGAGGCGCAGGCATCGATGGCGCGATCGGCGGTTGCTCGTCATCTGAGGTCAAATCGAATCTTGGAGGCGCATCTTCGGCAGCTCGACCCAACTCCGCCGGTGGTTCTTCCAGAATGTTGGTGATATCCGAGAAATCCAGCTCATCGTCCTGGGGCTCGGCCGATGCGGCCGTGGCTTTTTCAGGAATTGGACCATCTTCGACATCAAGCGCCAAATCAAACTCTTTCGACACTCCATCGGCGATGATAGCCGGGTCGACTGCGACCGATTCACTCGTTATCGATGTCAGGTCCAGTTCTTCCAGATCTCCAATTTTTTCACTCTCGCTGACATCGGTCGCATTCAGGTCCAGCTCCAGGTCAAGTTCAGCGGTGGCTTCTTTTCTTGAATCCGTTTCCCGTGAACCGCCCTCGAGCATGGCCTCAAGGTCTGAGAGATCCAGTTCACTTTCGTTCGAGGGCTGCATGGCCGCAGACTCGCTGATAGCGGTCGGTGCGGTCGGTGAGTCACTCACCTCATCGGGCAGAATTTCATCCAGTCCTGGTATCGATATCTCCGCCGGCAGCTCCTCTGGCGGCTCGGCCAACAATTCATTGAGCTCCAGGTCCGGGTCGGATTCCGGTACATGGGGGCCGGCGGAAAACTCGGTCTTGACCGCAGCAGATACCGTCTCATCATCCAGGTTCTCTAAACTGTCCAGCTTGATTCCCAGCTCATCTAAACTGGCCAGCGTATCTGTCGGTGCAGCCTCCCGGGAAGACTCAGTATCTAATCTGAAATCAATCGGCGCTGCATCGCTGGAAAAAACCGGTGAAGGAGCATTGTCGGGCTGGCGGGGGCTCTTTTGCACCAGGTCCTCGTCGAAGTTCAGGTCCAGGTCCAGATCCAGCTTCAAATCATCATCGGGCGCTCCGGAAGCCAACGTCGAAACCCCCGGTGCATCCTCTACCAACAGGTCATCTACGTCGAGCAGTTCCGGTTCCTGATCGGCAGAGGGCCCCGCCGCTACTTCGAAGTCATTGGCGAACAGGGCGTCGATCTGCGCTCCGATCTCCGGCAGCTCAGCCTGCTCCCCTGCTGGCAACGCCGCCGGCAATTCGTCGCTTAAAATCAACGGTTCGTCCGGTACCGCTGCTGCGGCCGGTGAATAAGCGACAAAAACATGACGACACTTCGAACACCGGACCTTGGATCCCGTGGACTTAATCAAGCGTTCCTCCACCTGGAAACTCGTTTCACATCCCTCGCACATCACGATCATGGCTGAACCCCGTTGGTTAAGGTTTTGGGCTGGCAAAAAAATTTTTGCTGTTAACATGCTCGCCGGATATTCGGAAGGCTTGTTGCACCTGACCCTGCCTTCACAGGTTAAGATGGTAAATCTCCGGCAAATGGCGATATTGTTCGGCGTAATCCAGGCCGTACCCCACCAGGAATCCCCTGCCAGCCGCATGCCCTGTGTAGGCGATCGGTACATCCACTTCCCGGCGCTCCTGCTTGTCGATAAGGGTACAAACGGTGACACTCCGAGGTTGAAACGACATTAAATAATCAATGATCCACCGGATGGTCAGACCGGTGTCCACGATGTCCTCCACCGCCAGGACATCCTTCCCTCGGATATTAAGATCGACGCCCTTCAACAGCCGAATAGAACCGCATGATTGCGTGTCATTGCCGTAACTGGAAGCCTGCACAAAATCGATTTTCACGGGGATGGTGAGCTGTCGGATGAGGTCTGAAAGAAAAATGAATGAACCTTTCAGCACGCCAATCAAAACAAGATCCCGGCCTTTGTAATCAGCCGAAATTCGCTGGGCTAAATCCAACACCATCTGGCGTAACTCAGCTGCGGACAGGACCGGGATTAGCTCAGGCATCATCCGAAATTAATAAAAGATCTTGTGCATGACTGCCACGATTTTTAATATCGCCAATTATATTGAAAACTTTATCGCTAAATGCGTTCAAAGTCAAATTTGGCGAGTGTGGCCGGCTGGCTTGAAGGGAGAAAATTTCACAAAGGAAAATGGGAAGTTATCTATCACGCGCCCAAACGGCAGTCATATTGAATTGACTTGCGCGGCGCACCACACAACACGCTTTTTCAATCCACCGTCCATCAACGAGGAGAAAGCGTTCAAGGATTTGTCATCGCTTCGAACGGGCTGGGCGTCAATTACTCTTTTCTATAAACCCGTCTCCGCGAGCTTTTCAACTAATTCTTTCTGTTCGGCCGTTAGGTGTTTTGGTATTTGAATTTGGATGCACACGTATAGATCGCCCCGCTTGGCACCTTTCATTGAGGGCAAACCGTGTCCGGCCAATCGCATCCGGGTGCCGTTCTTGATACCAGGCGGTATTTTCAGATGATATTGCTTTTCCTCTAGTGTCGGAACTGAAATCGTTGCACCCAGCAAGGCGTCGGTGAGTTTGATCTCGCGATACGTTACCAAGTCCTGGTCCTCGACGCTGAAAATCGGGTCGTCCAGCAGCTTCACCTGAATGTAGAGATCGCCGTTCGGCCCACCGAATGCCCCGGGATTCCCCTTGCCCGCCAGCCTCAGCTTTTTTCCGGCCATCATCCCCTTGGGTATTTTGACCGTAATCCGCTCCGGCGAGCCATGATTCTGGATCGTTATCTGCTTGGTTGTTCCGGAAGCGACCTCTGCCAGAGTCAAGGATAGCTCGTAAACGATGTCTTCTCCTGGCATACGCTGGGTTTGCGGCCGAGCACGCCCGCCGAAGGGTGATTGCGTGCCGAAGGTGAATCGGGCGCCTCCGCTCTGGTTTCCGAAAAAATCACCGCCGCCGAAGCCGAACTCCTTTAAAATATCGTTGATATCAAATCCTCTGAAGATATCCTCCTTCGAAAAGCGCTGATGGAATCCCTCCGAACCGAAGGTGTCATATTCCTGACGTTTCTGCTTGTCGCTAAGAACCGCGTAGGCCTCGCTGATTTTCTTGAAGCGCTCCTCGGCCGCCTTGTCCCCCTTGGCGTGGTCTGGATGATATTTCATGGCCAGCTTGCGGTAGGCTTTCTTGATCTCCGCATCGGTAGCGCTGCGGTTTATGCCAAGAATTTTGTAATAATCATCCGCCATGAGCTTAATTCTCCGTTATTGCAGCAAAATTGTTAGGGATGAAAGTAAGAAAAGAAGCCGTGGCTGTCAAGCGCCGAAAGCCACCATGTTGAGATCCCTGCCCCGTTATCCACTGAAATCACCCTCGCTCGCCCAAAACGAGATCGAGTGACGCCATCGCCTCATCACCTTCGCGCTTTTAAGGCTACCATCAGTACGGAAAGTGCTGCCGGGGTGATGCCGTCAATGCGAGCGGATTGTCCGAGGCATGCCGGCCGTACTTCGGTCAGTTTGCTTTTTAACTCATTCGAAAGCCCGTGGACGGTCTGAAAATCGAAATCGTCGGGAATTCGAATTTTCTCCAGATGCTTGAATTTTTCGATTTCTTTGATTTGTTTTTGGATGTAGCCTTCGTACTTGATCTCGATCTCCACCTGCCGGGCGGCGGCAGCGGCCACCGGCACGGGCGCCGGTGCCAGATGTTCAACGGCGTGATACCCGAGCTCGGCCCGCTTGATCAGCTGATCCAGATGAACCCCCTGTTGAATGGGTTTGGATCCCTGCTCCTCCAAATAGGCGTTTACCGGTTGAGTCGGACGTATGACGGTGTCCCTGACGCGCCGGATTTCCTCAGCGATCCGCACCCGGCGGCTGGCCAGCTTTCGGGCGTCGGCAGCGCCGATCAGCCCTAGCCCATGCCCGAGTTCCATTAACCGCAGGTCGGCGTTGTCCTCCCGGAGGACCAGCCGGTATTCTGCGCGTGAGGTAAACATGCGATAGGGCTCACGGGTGCCCCGGGTGACCAGGTCGTCGATCATGACGCCCATATACGCCTGAGACCGATCCAGGACAAACGCCGGCCGGCCCTGGACCTGGCAGGCCGCGTTGATGCCGGCCCAAAGTCCCTGAGCGGCCGCCTCCTCATAGCCCGAGGTGCCGTTGATCTGACCCGCCAGATAAAGGCCCTGTACGCGCCGTGTCTCTAACGTGTTGCGGAGCTGAACCGGATTGACATAATCGTATTCGATGGCATAGGCCGGCCGCATGATCTCAGCGCACTCCAGCCCCGCTACGGATCGAACCACTTCGACTTGCACCTCGATGGGCAGACTGTTGCCCAAGCCGCTGGCGTAAATTTCTTCCGTGTCGATGCCCTCCGGCTCAAGGATGATCTGATGCCGATCTTTTTCCGGAAACTTAACGATCTTGTCTTCAAAGGATGGACAGTAGCGCGCTGAAATCCCGCTGATAACCCCGCCGTACAGTGCCGAACGCGAGAGATTGCGACGCACGATGGCGTGGGTCCGCTCGCCGGTGTACCCGATGAAACTGGGCAACTGCGGCAGAACAGGCCCCTGTGAAAACTGCGAAAACGGCATAGGACGTTCGTCACCCCCTTGGGCCGCAAATCGCGTAAAATCGATGCTGGCGCGTTTGAGGCGTGGAGGGGTCCCCGTTTTGAGTCGCCCCAGCTCGAATCCCAGCTCGCGCAGCTGCGCCGGGAGACCGTAGGATGCGAACTCCCCGGCCCGGCCCGCCTGGATCGACCGGAAACCGATATGCACCAGCCCGCTAAGAAAGGTACCCGTCGCAAGCACAACCGCCCGCCCGAGGTATGCAAAGCCCGTGTGATCCTCCACACCTATGACCCGGCCGGCTTCCACATGCAACCGCTCGACCAACGCCTGCTTGAGATCGAGTCGGGGCTGGGTTTCGACGACCCGCTTCATGGCCATGTGGTAACGTTTTTTATCGTTCTGGCTGCGTGAGGCCTGCACCGCCGGCCCTTTTTTGGTATTGAGCGTACGGTATTGAATGGCGGTCTGATCCGCGATCTTTGCCATTTCGCCGCCCAGCGCATCGATCTCTTTCACCAACTGACCTTTGGCCATGCCGCCGATCGAGGGACTGCAAGGCATGGCGGCCAGCTTGTCGAGATCGATCGCCATCAACAGGACGTGACAGCCCATGCGAGCAGCCGCCAGGGCGGCTTCGCAACCCGCGTGGCCTGCGCCGACGACGATGATATCGTAAGTACGGTTAGTGGAGGGCATGTATCCGTAGTTGGGTGTCTGCGTCGTTTGCGAGGCTTGACCGAAGTGTGATAAAGATAAATGGTTTGGTTGAGCTTATACTGGGGAGTTTAAGCCACCGAAGCTAAAAATGTCAAACAATCATTCCGGCCTGCACGGAACCGCTCCGATTTTAGCGGTGCCGGTGGAGCGGGTCAAGCCATGTCAACGCGCTACACGGATTTGAACTCCTATCTGCGCGGCATCTTTGGCTGTCGCGTTCAGAAGATAACGGTCGATGCCGGTCTCACCTGCCCGAACCGGGACGGTAACGTCGCCAGCGGCGGCTGCATCTATTGCAATTCCCGCGGCGCGGGTACCGACGCCCACGCCCGAGGACTTTCGATCACCGATCAGCTGGAAGCCGGAAAGGCGGCCATGGCCCGGCGCTATCGGGCCAGCAAGTTCATCGCTTATTTTCAATCTTTTTCAAATACTTACGCTCCCGCCGTGCACCTGAAAGCGCTTTACGATGAAGCCCTGGCCGTGGAAGGAGTGATCGGTCTATCCATCGGAACCCGTCCGGACTGCGTATCCGAGCCGGTCCTGACGCTGCTGCAGGACTATTCCCGTCGGCATCTCGTATGGGTCGAGTACGGATTGCAGTCCGCCCGCGACGCGACCCTCGCCGCAATCAACCGCGGGCATGACTCGGCTTGTTTCCTGACCGCAGTGGCGGCCACTCGCGCCTGCGGCCTGCCCGTCTGCGCGCACATCATTTTGGGGCTGCCCAACGAAACCCGCGCCGACATGCAATTCACCGCCGCGGCTCTGGCGGCCGCGGCGGTCGACGGCGTCAAGATTCATTGTCTTTACGTCGTGCGCGGCACGCGCATGGAGACTCAGTTCAACGCCGGCGACTATCGCTGTCTGGAACGCGAGGAATACGCAGATCTGGTGGTGGATGTGCTTGAACGCCTGCCCGCGCGCGTAATCATTCACCGTTTGACCGGTGACCCTCACCCCGACGAGTTAATCGCACCGGACTGGTGCCGGGACAAGAGTGCGACCCTGGCCGCCATCCGGAGCGCCCTGGAACGTCGCGACACCTGGCAGGGCAGACGTTGCGGTGATGCCCGCAACGCGATGTCGGCTGCTTCTTGAAATTCCATCGGCGTGCGCCTATAGGTACACGCAGAGATGTCCCTTGTTATCTTGTCCTCGATGCTGAACGGCCGGGCCGCTGACGGGGATGGCGCAACCCGAGTTCACGCCCCGGCTTTAAAAAAAGATGAACGTAACCTAGAACCGAGCGCAGAGAAGCTTAGAGGCTAACCATGGAAACAAATCGAGTGCCAATGGCCGGCCGCGACGACTTCGATATGTCGTTTAAGGTCTTTCATGAATTGATGGTGCGCAAGGTCACCGACATCCTGCTTGTCAGCAGTCCATACGAGGCTTTTATCATGGAGGAGGAGGGCCGGCTGGCGGAAAGGATCATACACGAGTACCGCGGCTTGAACCTTTCCCGGCCACCGATGTTAACCTGGGCATCCACTTCTCAAGAAGCGCTCGAAAACCTCCGGCGCAAGAAGTTCGACCTGGTCATCACCATGCCGCTGGTCGACGATACCGATGCCTATGTCTTAGGGCGAACCATCCGACAAAGCTTCCCGGATCTGCCCGTGTTTCTTCTGGTACACAAGACCGGCCAGCATCTGCTGGACCACAAGGCTGCTGACCGTCAGTCCATCGACCGGGTCTATGTCTGGCAGGGAAACACCGATCTGCTGCTTGCTCTCATCAAGAACCTCGAAGACCGGATGAACGTGTCCTATGACACCGACCGGGCCAAAGTGCGGGTCATCATCGTTGTGGAGGATTCACCGGTCCACTATTCTTCGCTGCTGCCGATTTTGTACAAGGAGATCGTGACCCAAACCCAGGCCGCCATGGAGGAATCAGTCAACGACGAGCACCGCATCTTCCGCATGCGCGCCCGTCCGAAGATTCTGGTGGCGGAAACCTACGAGGAAGCGCTGGACCTGTATCGGCGCTATCAATCCTACCTGCTGGGGGTCCTGTCGGACGTGCGTTTCCCACGCAACGGGGTGATGGATGAAACCGCCGGTTTCGCCCTGCTGTCCATGATTCGTGCTGAAAATCCGGACCTGCCGCTGCTCAATCTGAGCTCAGAGGAAGCCAACCGCGAAAAGGCCGCACGGGTCCCCGCGGTATTCGTCAACAAGAACTCTCCGGCGCTCAGCACCGAAATCCACAATTTTTTTATGCAATATTTGGGGTTCGGTGACTTTGTCTTCCGACTTCCCGATGGCCAGGAGATCGCCAGGGCGTCCAATCTGAGGGGCATGGAAAAGATTCTGCCTGCCATTCCGGATGCCTCTGTGGACTATCATGCCCGGCGCAACCACTTCTCCAGCTGGTTCATGGCCCGCTCGGAGGTCATGCTGGCCTCAAAGCTCAAACCGGTGCGCGTCAGCGATTTCCCCAGTACGCACGAACTTAAACGCTATCTGACCCGCTGCATCCATGAACGGCGCAAGGGGATTCAGCGTGGAATCATCACCGAGATGGCTCGAGACCGGTTTGACCCGGATGCGGATTTTATCAAAATTGGCCGCGGATCGCTGGGCGGCAAGGCGCGCGGGCTGGCCTTTGCCTCACTGTTGCTCAAGGAGCATCCGGAACTGCAACGAAAGCATCCCGGCATCGACATCCGCGTCCCCAAAACCATCGCAATAAGCACCGAAGGCTTTGACGCGTTCATAACCGACAATGGGCTCCAGGAACTCGGCACGCGTGAAATCGCCGACGCAGAGATCGCAGCGGCTTTCCTCAAGGCGCGTTTCCCGGATTGGCTGACCCGGCAGCTCGAGCTATTTATCGATCACACGACCTGCCCCCTGGCCGTACGATCTTCCAGCATGCTCGAAGATGCCCAATTCCAGCCCTTTGCCGGGATCTACCGAACTTACATGTTGCCCAACAACCACCCGGACCGAGCCCGGCGCCTGGCACGATTAATCATGGCCGTTAAACTGGTATACGCCTCGACGTATTACGAAAGCCCGAAATCATTCGCCAAAAGCACATTTCACCGTATCGAAGAAGAAAAAATGGCAGTGGCCATTCAGCATCTGGCGGGTGAAGCCTGCGGTGCCCATTACTTCCCGGCACTGGCCGGCGTGGTCCAATCTTACAACTTTTATCCGATCGCCCACATGAAACCCGAGGAGGGCATTGCTCATATCGCTTTAGGACTTGGAAAGATGGTGGTCGAAGGCGGCACCTCCTTACGATTTTCGCCGCGCTACCCCCAGTTTATGCCCCAATTTTCCACGGTGGATGACATTCTCAAAAATTCGCAGCGGTTCTTTTATGCGTTAAGGTTGAAGGATGATCAGGAAGACCTCAGCACGGGAGATGACCCGAACCTGGCCCGGCTGGCCATCGATGACCATCCTGACTGCCCGGCGGTGCGTACCTTGGCGAGCACCTATTACCCGCAAGAGCATCGCATCCGGGACGGATTACAGAGCGGCGGCCTGCCGGTGGTGACCTTCGCCGGAATCCTGAAATACCGCGAATTCCCGCTGCCGGAAATCCTGACGGGACTCTTGGAGATCGGACGCCGGGGCATGGGGTGCCCGGTGGAAATCGAATTCGCTGTCAATCTGGCGACCGGCGCTCGGCCGGTATTTGATCTGCTTCAGATCCGCCCGATGGCGGTGGCCCGTCAAAAGCTGAACGTTGAAATAAACACGGAGGACCGGGAGCGGGCCATCTGCTTCTCATCGATGGCCCTCGGCAATGGACAAATTCAGGATATTGAAGATATTATCTTTGTTGATCCCGAGGCGTTCGATGTGACCCGCACCATTGAGATCGCCGCCGAGGTGGGCCGACTGAACAAATTCCTGGCCGCAGCCAACCGCCGGTACGTGTTGATTGGCCCCGGACGTTGGGGCTCGGCGGATCGCTGGCTGGGCATCCCGGTGAAATGGTCGGATATATCCGCAGTAAGGGCCGTGGTCGAAACCGCGACGGAGGCGCTGAAAGCCGATCCGTCCCAGGGGTCCCATTTCTTCCACAACATCACGTCGCTGGACATCAGTTATCTGACCGCATCCGGAAACGGCGGGGATTTCGTCAATTGGAACTGGCTGAAGGGTCAACCGGTGGAGACCGCCACCGCCCACATCCGGCATGTCCGACTGGCCCGGCCGCTCACGATCAAGATCGACGGCAAGAAATCCGAAGCAGTGGTTCTTCCCTAGCTTTTGAAAACTGTGCTGGCATGCCACCGTCTACCGTTTCACCGTGTTAAGGTAGATCCGCGCGTCCTCATCGCCGAGGTCGGCGGCTTTTTTGAAATCGGCCATCGCTTTTTCTGTTTCACCGGATAAAAGGTAGACACGGGCGCGTCCGTAGTAGTAGAGTCCGTTGTGGGGTTTCATCTCGATGGCCCGATTGATCGCGGCAACGGCCCTGGCGTAATCGCCGAGTTGGCCATAGGAAACCCCCTGTGAGAAGTAGGCCCCGCTGTGGCCCGGGTCCAGGTAGATCGCCTTCCCAAAATAGCTGACCGCAGCCTGATTGTTGCCGTAAGTGGCGCACAACGCCCCTTTTTGAAACCAATAGTGCGAGTCCCGTGACTCAGCAGCGGCAACCGCAGGCGGGGACGTTTTAGCAGAGGCTGCGCCGGCAGCAGCGGCCGGCGGGCTCAACGATGGACTAACCAGAGCCAGACAGCCGAAAAGGCAGATCATCCGAGCGGACGTTCGTCTCATAATCAAATCCTCTTTTTGCAGTTGATCTCAAACTAGTTTATAACTCTATCGGTCTGATTTCAAAAAACTTGAGGCGGAGTTCGTCATGCGCGAATACACCATCCACCCGCTGGTGGTGGGGATCAATGAAACCGATCAGGGGGTCATGACCTATCTGCGGGATTACGGCAAGCGGATTTATCTGCCCATATATGCCTTTTATTTGAAAGGCGGCGACCAGAACATCCTGGTGGACACCGGGTTGGCCGAATTTGTCGTTCCGGCCGATGTCTCCCAAAAATGCGGGTTCGCGGTGATGGAGTTCGAAGAGGCGCTGGCGGGAATCGGGTTGACACCCGCGGCCATCGACCTCATCGTCCATACCCACCTGCACAACGACCACTGCGAAAACGACGGCAAGTGTCCGAATGCGAAAATCATCGTTCAGAAGGCCGAGTACGAATTTCTGATGAACCCCCACCCCGTGGACCACCGCTATGACCCGGACATCCTGGATGGGCTCGATGTGGTGACGGTCGAGGGCGATGTTCGCATCGCCGACGGCATCGATGTAATTTTTTCGCCCGGACACACGGTGGGAGGGCAGTCGGTTGCCGTCAACACCGCCGGCGGCAGGGCGGTCATCACGGGTTTCTGCTGCAACGATAAGAACTTTCCAGCCCGCGGACCGGCAGTCGCCCCGGGGGTGCACATCAATTTGGCGGAGGCCTACGACTCGATTCAGAAAATCCGCCGGATCGCCGATATCCTGATCCCTCTTCACGACCTGGCGATTGGTCGCAGGAAATGCATTCCGGATCAAGCTGGCGGCGAAACATAGACCCCCTGAACGATGACAACGCGCGATATGGAAAACAGAACCGGCGAAAAAGACCTTGTCCTCATCCACTTCGAGGACAAACCCCTCTCCTTTGCTCGCATTGAGGCCATCGAGCCGGACCACAAGCCCGGCTGGTATCACGTCACGCTGCTGATGCTTCAGGTGCCGGTCCAGATGGCCACCTGGATCTTAAGGGAGGCCTATATCGACGGCGCGCCATTCACCATGAACGGCAAACGGATGCGGCTCGAGAAAGTCATCAGCCCTTACCGGCCCGCTTCCTCTGACGCACCCGATACGCAGGCCCCGGCACCTGCCAAAGAGTCCAACGGCGCCAAGGTGATATCTTTCGCAGAAATCAAACGGGACAAGTAGCCGCCGCTGGCACGTTCTTACCCGGTCGAACGGCGGCATGAAAATACTGAGCCACCGCTTGGCCCTGATCGCCGGAAACCAGCCGACACGATGAAGTGCAATAACGATGAAATCTGATGCCGTGGTTATATCGGCGTCGCGCCGCTCGGATATTCCGGCATTCTTCATGCCATGGTTTATGGAGTGCATCGCCAAGGGCGAATTCGAGGTGGTGAACCCTTATAACCGGACGGTCAAACGAATTCCGGCCACTGCCCCGCCGGTGCACACCATCGTTTTCTGGTCAAAGAACTTCGGCCCGTTCCTGGCGGCCGGATGGGGCGACCGCCTGAGACAGCTGGGCTATCATCTCTACTTCCAGTTCACGATCAACTCGGACGACCCCGTGCTGGAGCCGAATCTACCGGGGCTTGGCCAGCGCCTGGAGCAGCTGCAACGGATGTGCGACCGGTTCGGACCGCAGGTCGTGAGCTGGCGACTGGATCCGATCTGCCACTACCGCTGGAACGACGCAAGCGTCCGCGATAACCTCGCCGATGTCGAACGCATCGCAGCGGCGGCTGCAGCCGCCGGTATCCGCCGCTGTACCACCAGCTTCATGGATGTCTATGCCAAGGTCGCCCGGCGCGCAGCCCGTCATCCTGGCTTTCAGTTTGTGGAGTCGGACCGAAGTCAGCGCGTGAAAATATTGCTCGATTTGGAGCTGGTTCTTTCTGCACTGGACATCGCGCTCTTCACCTGCTGTGAAAATGAGACGCTGGCCGCTCTGCCGGACCATTCGAAAATCGCGGCGGCCGCCTGCATTCCGAACGATCTCTTGATGCGCCTTTACGGCGGCCACCTTTCCCTGGGCCATGACTCCGGCCAGCGCCGTGCGGCGGGCTGCGGCTGCCGGATATCGTCCGACATCGGCTCTTACGACCGACACCGCTGCCGGCATGGCTGTCTTTACTGCTATGCAAATCCGGGCTCATAGATGAAGATCGGTCGCCTGCATCTAGACCGCCCCGTAGTCCTCGCCCCCCTGGCTGGCATTACCAACCTACCCTTTCGCCTGCTGGCGCGGGAAGCCGGATGCGGTCTGGTCACCACGGAAATGGTAAGTGCCGACGGCCTGGTTCACGGGGCTGCGGCCACCTTCGACCTCCTGCGCAGCCTTCCGGAGGAAAAACCGCTCGCCGTGCAGATCTTCGGCTCCGAACCGGCGGTCATGGCCGAAGCAGCGGCCATCGTAGAAGCCTCGGGCGCGGACGTGGTGGATCTCAATTTCGGCTGCGCCGTCCGCAAGATCGTCCGGACGGGCGCGGGAGTTGCCCTCATGCGCGAACCGAGACGCGCCGAAGCGCTTCTTCAAGCCGTCCGCCAAGCCGTGAAGATCCCCCTCACGATCAAGATCAGAAGCGGCTGGGAGCGGACCGGCCGGAACGCGCTCGCGATCGGCGAAATGGCTGAAGCCTGCGGCGTCGACGCGCTGACGCTACACCCCCGGACCGCCGGCCAGAAGTTCAGCGGACAAGCCGACTGGGCGCTCATCGCCGCCCTGAAGCAGCGCCTGCGCATCCCGGTCATCGGCAATGGGGACATCCGTCGCGCGGAGGACGCCCGGCGGATGATGGCTGAAACAGGCTGTGACGCCGTCATGATCGGCCGGCGCGCCATCGGCTATCCGCAAATTTTTAGCGAAGTCGTCAGTTGCCTGACAGGCATACCTCAACCGGTGCCGGATTTTGACCAGCGGATCGCAGTCATGCGCCGTTTCGTTGCGGTTTCCGTTGACTGTTTCGGAGAGCGGCGAGCCGTCCGATTAATGCGTACGCGCCTGGCATGGTTCGGGAAGGGAATGCGCCACAGCGCCGGACTGCGCAAGGCGGTGGGCGGCATCAACTCGATTGAAGAAGCGCTGGCGCTGATCGACGCCTACCAGCAGTTGCCGAAAGCAGGGCTTGGGGGTGAGGAGATCTCGCCGTTCATTTCAGCCGAACCGTTCCGCCCGGGCGGGCGTCCGCCGGAAGGCTGAAGGCAGCTTCGGCACGATCGGAAGACACCGCGGAGATCCGAGCTTCACCGAGGCGGTCTCCAAGCTGCAAAAATCGCAGCCCGTCCTTGCTCTCAACCACTCGCCCGCTGCCGAACACCTCCAGTGTCCGGCCGACGGACAGGCCTACGGCGCTGCCGGCGGAAATCGTGATGCGCCCCCCATCGGCTGCCACGATAAAACCCTGCCATGGCTGTCGTCCGAGCGTTGCGCAAAGCCTGGAGGCCGCCTCCGGCAACAGCCGGCTGAAGATGGGCTCGATCTCGCCGAAGGATAGAGGTCCGGCCGATTGAAGCTGTTGATAGCGCAGTTCATCGATGATCTCCTCCTCGGAAAACGTTTCATCCATCGCCTTGGTGCCGGTGGCTGAATCGATCGCTTCCATCCGTAACACGGCTCGAATTTTGTAACGAGTGTCTTTCCACAACCAGAAGCCTGTTTTCTCGTCCATTAACCGAGCATCGCTCAGAGTGCCGACCACGAAAAAGTTCAACCCGTTCGGACGGCCGATGGCCGCCAGCGCATAGCCATCGATCTGACCGGAAGCCAGCCGCGGCGGTGATTTGAGGATCCGGCCGACCGCCGTCTCGACGATGCATTCCGGACAGCTGGTTTTTAGAAGCTCCGCAAAAGACTTCTGGAAATAGACAGGAAAACCAGAGGAGCTCGTCGCCGACTGGTCTTCGATGCCGATCAAAGCGATCTGGTGCCGGATATCGGCTCCCGCCGCGCCGAAGGCGCCGGTCACCTTCCGGGAGGTATCCGAGACCGTCCGGACGGTCACCTTGGCGGTATCCTTAATGGTCGTGCAGGCGGTATAGAACATGACACTCCAGAGTGCCAGCACAACGAACCAGACGGAATGCCCTCGACGAGAACGAATCAGCTGATGTGTCATTATCTTCGCCACGGTTGGGTTGGAGTGGATGATTAAGCTTGAGTCCATAGGGAAAACGACGCCTTACATAATGGATGCCGTTGGCGATGTCAAACGCCTTCCCCCGCACGCCAGACCTTTTCCTGCCAGCCGGTATTGCGGCTGCTTGACAGACCCGACTCGATTTGTTAGCGCACCCCAGCACGCCATCTCAGCTTGCAGGAGATCCCCATGGCATCCATCGACGAGAACATCCTCAAAGCCGCCAAGGAAATCGTGGTCAAATTCATTGAGTGCGGGCGGCTGTCGCCCAGCGGTTTCCCCGAAACCTTCCAAACCATCTATCGAACCGTGGAAGAAACGGTGAAACGCGGCATCCCGCCGGCGGAAAAGCCGCCCGCTCCGGCTCCTGAAACCAAAACCCCGGGCTCGGCGCCGAAGGCCGCCGGAGGCAGACGCTGAGGCGGACCGTCGCGCCCATCCCCGGTGCGGGATATTCCCCGGGTTAATGGGCCTCCGCCCAGTTGCTGCCGACGGCCACGTTGACCTTCAGCGGCACTTTCAACTTCCAAATGCCTTCCATGATGTCGCGGACCCTCCGAGCGACCGCATCGACCTCATCCGGCGGCAGCTCGAACACGAGTTCATCGTGCACCGTGAGCAGCATGGCGGCTTGAAAACCGTCCTGGGCCAGGACCTCATCGATACGGATCATCGCCACCTTGATCAGATCCGCCGCCGAACCCTGGATCGGGGTATTGATGGCGGTACGCTCGGCAGCCTGACGAATGATGGAATTGGAATGGGTAATGTCCGGAAGCAGGCGAATCCGGCCGAGCAGGGTGTTCGTGCGACGGGTCTGCCGCGCTTCCTCGATGGTGAATTCCAGAAAACGTTTGACGCCGGGATAACGGGCAAAATAACTGTCGATATATGTCTTGGCCATCGCCTGGCTGATTTCGAGCTGGCGCGCCAATCCGAAGGCGCTCATCCCGTAGATAATGCCGAAGTTGATGGCCTTGGCCTGGCGCCGCAGATCGGCGGTGACCCGGTCGCTTTCCACCTGAAAGACCTCCGAGGCCGTGCGGGTGTGGATATCTTCGTCCTCGCGGAATGAGCGCATGAGGGTTTCGTCCTCCGAGCAGTGGGCCAGGATGCGCAACTCGATCTGTGAATAGTCCGCGGAAAGCAACCGCCATCCGCTGCGCGGCACGAACGCCCGCCGGATTTCACGCCCCTCCTCCGTGCGGATGGGAATGTTCTGCAGGTTCGGATCCGAACTGGACAGCCGGCCCGTGGCCGTAACGGTCTGATGGTAGGAGGTGTGAATGCGTCCGGTGCCGGGATGCACCAGGTCGATGAGGGCGTCCGCGTAAGTGGATTTGAGCTTGGCCAGGGTCCGGTGCTTCAAAATCATGGCCGGAAGTTCGTGCAGGCCGGCCAGCGCCGTCAGCACATCCACATCCGTCGAGAAGGCCGTCTTTTTCTTGGTTTTCTTTTGGACTGGAAGTTTGAACTTCTCGAACAGAATGTAACCCAGCTGCTGGCTGGAGTGGATGTTGAAGCGCTCTCCGGCCATCGCGAAAATGCCGGCCTCCAGCACTTCCAGCTGATGCGCCAGGGACTTGGACAACTCGCGGAGCCGATCGATATCCACCGCGACCCCGTGCATCTCCATCCGCAACAGCACAGGCACCAGCGGCATCTCCACCGTTTCCATCAACGGCATCAGGCCGACCTCCTCCAGACGGCGTGCGAGCCGCTCGTAGGCCAGCAGGGTGACATCGGCATCCTC
>JALOPB010000245.1 GCA_025454115.1 Desulfobacterales bacterium
TTGTACTCAAGGGTTTCCTCCCGGCCCCGGCGCTTGATCTTGACCTGGATCGGCGCTTCGGTCGACAGGGTTCCGAAAACCTTCATGGCGTCCTCCACCGAGGCGATCGACTGGTCGTTGACGCCGGTAATGACGTCTCCGTTGCGCAGTCGCAGCTTGCGAAAGACGGCATTGGGCTTGATGCCGGTGATGGAGATCCCGGCCGGCTGGCCGTCCTCGAGGTGCGGGCGGAAGGTCGCCTGGGTCATCAGCTCGCTCAGGCTTTCCATGGCCTTTTCGATCTGCTCCTCCTGGACGACGACCTGCTGGACCGGCTCGGCCGGCGGCCGGGCCGCCGGGCCGGCGTCGGCGCGCACGGCGGCGCCCGATGCCCCGGTTTTAACGACGCCCGGTTCCTCCTGGTTGAGGACCTCGTCTTTGCCGTTCACGGTTAAGACCACTTTCTCGCGCAGGATCATCTTGATGGTGGCGTTTTGGAGCGTGTCCCCCGTGCGGTACAATTTATGCTCGCGGGTCTTGGGATCTTCAATGGCAGCGGCCCACGCCTGATCAACCGACCCGCGGGTGGTGCCCACCAGCTTTACCTTCAGATCGGTTTGTTTGAGCTTGTCCACGTCCAGCGCCGCATCGGCGGTTTTCTCGGCACCGGCCAGCGCCTGCTTGCCGGAGTTGAAGAGATTGCGTTCGACGATTACCCGGTAGTCGGCCAGCCGGGAGGCCGGAGTGGACCCCGTGGTCACTTCGGCGTCGCGGGCCGGCATCGGTGCCGGACCATCGGTGAAGCGCGGCGTCACGACGGCATAGAATATCGTCACGGCGAAATAGACGCCGACCGTGATGAGCAGCAGGTTGATCGCTGTGAAATATCGATTCGCCATATCGGAATTATGCCGGATTATCCCCTTCGGCTCAACTCTTTTAATTCAATGAAAACCCCGGCGCGTCGAGCGGACCGCTGATCCGGAACGGAATCCCGGTTCGTCGCCGCAGCAGGGTGGCCGGGATGCTGCCCTCCGCGCGTGTCAGAAAGGTGTGATGCGGCGTCACGCGACCGCTCAGGTTCACGGCATTTCCCGCTTGCGCCGGATCGAGGGCGATGGTGCCGGATATCTCCGCGTCCAGCTCATTGCCCTTCAGCCGGCCGCTGCGCAGCTGCAAACTGCGGTTTTGATACACCAGGTCGGCGTCCACGGTTCGGAACGTAAAGCGGTTCTGGGCCAGCAGCGGTGCGGACAGCTCGACTTGGCCTTCGGTAATGGTGAATTTGCCGTTCAAGGCACCGCTCTCGTTGATCGTGAGCTGGCCGTCCATGCGGCCCGATAACCGGCTGCCGTAAAGGCTGCGCAGCCCGTCCACCTGCTGGACCCGGAGGCCGCCGATCCGTGCGTTCATGCTGATGGCCGGCACCGGACCCGCGGAGTCGACCTCGGCCCGGCCGGCGATTTCGCCGCCGCCGATCGCCCCGCTGAACGCATAGCCGTTGCGGGTCTGGAACAGGGACAGCAGATCCGGCTGGATCTGCAGCCGGTCGAGGACCGCGACGGGCTTCACGCCATGCTGGATACGCACCTCCTTCAGCAACAGACCGGGAGGCCATGCCGTCAGGCCCACCGCGCCGATTTCAATGGGAAGCCCCGGCAGGCTCGCGCTCAGCCGCTGGCTCGCCGCGGCGCGCAGCGTCTCCGTGGGGAATCCCATGTAAAGGAAAACGGCGGCGGCGGCCGCGATGTAAACGGCCAGCAACACGCGCCGGACCGTGGTCGTCATGGGGATGGTTTTCACAGCTCCAGCGTTTCCACCTGCAAGATAGCGTCGAGCAGGCCTTCTTTCTGGTCCCGGCGCGTGATGGAAAGCTTGCTCACCGATACCATGTTCCGGGAGGTCTCCACCCCGTGCAAAAAGGCTGTCAGCTGCTCCAGGGTCACCGCTTCCAGCTTCATCTCCACGCGCGAGAGCTTCAGCGGGCTGTTCTTCTGCTCGGTTTTCGTCGGCCGCATGTAGCTCACGCGCTCCTTGACCCGGGCTTGGCCGGCCAGCTGGTCCAGAAACGAGAACAGGGTGAAACCCTTGTCCCGCTGGGTGAACCGCGCTTCGGACTGCTGCGCGCGTGCGCTCAGGCTGTCGTATTCGGATTTGAGGCGCTGCATGTCGGCGAGGATCTGGCTCTTGGACTGCACCGCACGCGTCATGCGCGCGTTGCGTTCGAACACCGGCACGATGACCAGCTGGATCAGCAGAAACAGCGCCAGTAGCCCCCCTCCGCCGGCGACAATGAATTTCTCGCGGCGGCTGAGCTTGCTCAAGTTGATATGCTTGAGGACCGGTTCAAAGCTCATAGGTCCACCTTGAGCTGGAAGTTGACTTCCTTGCCCGACCGGTCGGTGTTGGCCGAGCTGATGGTGACCTTCTTGAACCCGGCGATGCGCTCCAGGCGGCCCTTGATCTCATCCACGGCATTGAAGGCGGCCGTCGTTCCGGAAATCAGGATGCTGTCCGGTCCAAGCACCATGCGTTCAAAGACGACCGTCGTTTCTTCCGGGATGCTGTCGCTGATGTTCTTCAAAATGTCGATGCTGCGCGCGGTGGCCATAGCCTCGCCCGGAAGCGCCGCATTCTTCTTGAGATCCAGGAGCCCGATCTGCATCTGCTGATAGGGGTCCGCCGGCTTTTTGACCTCCGGGAACGTTTGGCTGAACACGGCGGCGATCCGCCGGTCCAGCTCCGTCAGCCGACGCTGCTGCATGTAGGATTGGATGATCACGCTTGCGAACATGAGCAAGAGAACCGCGGCGGCCAGCACCCCGGTTTGGATCAGCGGTTCGCGGTAACGTGAGACGATTTTTTTTCCGGGGAACTGGCTGCGATGGAAATTCAGGCACTCCACGCCTTCAATTTCCGCCAATGCCAGCGCCAGCGCGCCGTCCATGCGGACCGGATCCCATTCGGAAGCGAGTGGCTCGTCGCAGACCACTTTCAGGTTCTCGCGCAGATCGGCGGGCCGCAGCGCGAGCTTCAGGGCCGCCGACAGTTTTTCCAAATCCAGCCCCTGCAGGCCTTCCCCGGCTACGACGGCTTCGCTGGGTTCGGGCGGCATGCCTTCCATCTCGCCGAGGGCGCCGAGCGTGGTGCGGATCTGGTGCAGAACGGCGCGTTCGCGGGCCGCCGCATCGGCCGGCAGCGGGAAGGACCGCATGAGGCGCACGCAGTTGGCGGAGACCATGAAAAGCGCCCCGAACGTCCCGCTGATGTCCAGGCACATTAGAGCGTCATCCGGCGTGAGGCTGCGGCCGAGCCAGGTCGCCGTGGAAAGGCCGCTCGCGGTGACCCGCTCGGGGTCGATGGCGACGCCGGTCAACGCGTCGATGACCGTCGCGAGCCGGCTCTTGGGTACGGCGACCGCCAGCACCTCGGTTTCACCCTGGGGAGAGCCGCCGGGCCGCAGGCTGAAATCGATGGTCAACTCGTCCGCCTGAAAGGGCAGGGACGGCTCCAGCTCGAACGGCAGGACCATGCGGATCTTCTTGACATCGGAGAAGGGTACCTGCAGGTTGCGGCTCGAAAAATACACCGCCGGGATGGAGACGGCGCAATCGGCGCCGTCCAGATCCATTTTCCCAACGACCGTTTCCAGGGCTGCCCGCCAGGCGCTGGCGGTATCCGGCGCGGCTTCCGGGATCGGGACGGACATACCGGCGACGATCCGGCTTTCGCGCAGGCTGCTCTTGACCAAAACGGCGCTGATGCTTTCGGAGCGTATATCCAGACCGAGGACTTTTCGGCTCATGACGTTTCCTATTGGACCTGCCAGCTCAGCAGGCGGCAGCCCCATTTACCCGATTGGGCGGCCGGCACCCGCTGGACGACTGCCGTGATCGTGGTGGTGGCATCGTGCAGGGCTGCCGTGGATTCCACGCGGAAGGTGTCGCTCGACATGGTGATCAGCTTCGGGTCGAGCTTGATATCGGCCATCCCCGGTATCTGGTTCAGCCAGTTGGGGGTTTTCAGATCAACGGTCTGTTTGCCGGCGGCGATGTCGCGGCGCAGCTCGTCGATGGTTTCCACCAGGTCCCGGTTTTCAGACGGCATCAAGGCGAACAGGACCGGCAGCTCGGCGGTGGTCAGATTGATCCGCCCCGGAAACGTGAAGCTGGTTCCCTCGCCCGGGTCCATCCCATAAACCGTCAGGTAGCGCGCGATGCCCGGTATCTCCCGGGTGCCGTAATAGAGCTCCGGCGTGATGCCCTTGACCAACAGCAGCTCGCTGAGGTCCGTCAGCGGGCCGTTGCGGCTCGGATACGGCGGCTCCCTGTCTCGATAGTAGCTCGTCTCGGCTCCGCTCAGACCGGTGATCGCGTCATCGTCCCCGCTGTCCATCCAGTCCTTGAGGGAGTTGAGAATGGCCTGGGGCTCGCTGTCGTCCCTGAGGTCGAGTTTGAGCTCTTTGCGGTCGCCGTAATACTGCAGAAAACGCTCCCACAGCGTGCGCTGGGATTCGTTGAACTGCTGTCCGTTGGGCTGATTGACCAGCGCATTCACCTGGATTTTACCCAGCTCGTCTTCGATGACGAGGCTCAGCTGCCCCGCCTCGAACGGATATGCGGCTAACACCTCGGCGATCTTTACCGGGTCGGCCCAGTCGTCCATGGGTGTATCGGTATCGTTCTGCGCCTTGTCCTTGGCCAGGATCGCCATGGCCACCTGAACACCGGCGCTCGCCATCTCGGTCATGGTCAGATAATCCCGCGCGGCTGCGGCGGCAATCACGGCATAGCGCGCCCGCCGGTTGTATTCCAGCGCCATGGTCACCAACAGCGTGGTTACCGAGAGGGTGATCAACAGCGCGACTCCGCGCTGGTCGCGTATAAAACGCAGCCCGGCTCCCACGGCTCACCCCGCTTTCCGGCGGACCATCGGCAGGGGCACGGTGGTCTGAAACACATAGGCGTCGATTTCCGTCGCGACCTCCAGCCGGACCGAGACCATTACCGGGGTGGCAAAGCCGAATTTCGACGATTCCGAATCCCATTCCTCCGTAGAGGCTCTTCGAACCGCGGATAGGGATACAGGTTGTCGGCGCGCTTCAGCAGCAGCTTGCCGTCCATATCCGGTTGAAGATAATACACGATTTCGGCGATCCCACTCCGTCGGGACGGACTGAGCGGCAGATGCGCACGGCTCGTAAATCTCAATTTTGCAATTCTTGTGCCACCCAAGCTGTCGAGATTGCCCTGGAATCGATAGGGATCCGGTGGGCCGTCGGCGGCTGGAGGACGGTAGATCGGCCGGTCGAGCAGGAACAGGTTTTCGAGGTCCTGGGTGATGCGGCTCAGGCTGGTCTTGCCGGACTCCAGCAGGGCCTCGGATGCTTCGAGCGTACCGGTGGTCGAGAACACCATGTTAAAGGACGCCAGTACGGTTGTTACCACCACCGCCAGAATAAAAATCGCCACCAGGATTTCGAGGAGTGTAAAACCAGCGGCGGCTCGTGAACGAGCAGCACGTGAGAGCGGAAGGCGGAAGGTGGAAGGGGGAAGGGGGAGGGTGGAAGGGGGAATGCGGAAGGCGGAAGGCGGAAGGCGGAAGGCGGAAGGTGAAAAAGCAATACGCAGCCCCTTCGTACAGCGCTTCTCCGCCATAGGCTCCGACCCACAAAGATTTTCACGCCTGACGTGCATCCGTCAATCCCGCCTTGTTATTGGCTCTAAGGGCTATCGAATCCCTCAGCTCTTGTCGCATTTTTCCGACTTCCGACTTCCACCTTCCGAATTCGCTACTGCCTCACCAGCCGGTACGTTCGAAACCCGTACGAGTACTCGCCTTCGTTCAGGGTCACCAGGACGTCGATGCGTTTCATGTCGCGCGAAAGCTCGGGCCCCAGGGCTTCAGACGGCGCATCGGTAACGGCGATTTTCCACTGGTAGCCGGGAAACTCGCGGCCGAAATCCCCCTGTCCGGAAGCCATGACGCGTTCCTTGGACTGCTCGAAGCGGGTCAAGGCGCTGCGGGCCAGCAGGGGCGCCTGAGTATAGAAACGGCTTTCCACGCTCATGGCGAGCGTCTGGGAATGCAGGCGGTAGACGCTGACGAGCACGATGGCCATGAT
>JALOPB010000246.1 GCA_025454115.1 Desulfobacterales bacterium
GTGTTGATGACGCCCTGGCAGTTCGGCCCCAGGATGCGGATGCCGTAGCGCCGTGCGCGTTCCAGGAAGTCCTTTTCGATGGCGGCCCCCTCGGCGCCGGTTTCGCCGAAACCGCCCGAGTTGATGATGATGTGCTTGACCCCCTTATGGCCGCAGTCCTCCACGGCCTGGGGCACGAACTTGGCGGGGATGACCATGTGGACCACGTCGACCTCGCCCGGGCAGTCCAGGATCGATTTGTAGGCCTTGATGCCGCGGATTTCGTCCGCGCTGGGGTTGATGGGGTAGATGCTGCCCCGGAAGCCGAAATCGATGAGGTTCCTGATCACGCGGTTGCCGATCGAAAGCTCCTTGGACGAAGCGCCGATGACGGCCACGGCCTTGGGTCGAAATAGGGACTCCAGCATGTCATGCTCCTTCCTTGCCGGCTTCGTAGCAATGCCGAGGTTCTATTTTTCGATTATATGCTAAACCACGATCCGATGTCAGGCGGAGGAGGGTATTCGCCGCAGCGCGGCGCCGCCATCCCTTCCATGCACCTGCGTACGGCAGCAAGCCCGCTCCATATGGTTTCGGACAGCCCCGGGGGGCCGACCCTCACGAAGCCGTCGATCGTCTCTGCCTGTCTGCAGTTCCTCTAGACGGCTTGGGGGCGTGGCAGAATCGCCTGAAAAATTGGCGGCGCCGCGCTGCGGCGAATACCCTCCCCCGCCGGTTCGAATAATTGCCAAATGAGGCATGCCTTTTTGGCGCTTAACCGTGCCGCCGCTCCTGGAGCTGCTCGATGAAGGCCTCAACGTTGGTCTTGGTCTGTTCGTCGGAGATCATCCGCAGGTCGTTCAGGTCGCCGTTGATGGTCAGGCTCGGAATGCCGGTCTGCTTCTCCAGGCGCTGAGGCATGCCGTAGCGGCAGTTCGAGTTGTTGGGGCAGGTTTTGGCGTCATGGTAAATGACGCCGTCCACCCTGAAAAAGTCGAGCATGTTTCGGATGTAGGCCTCTTTGGCCTCATCGGCGCGCACGATGAAGAGTTCGGTGTAGGCGCGTGCCATGCTGTTGAAGGGATCTTGCGGATCCAGGGCCGAGAAGATCCAGCTGTTGCAGTAGGTGGAGGCGAGCACGTTGGCGTTGAGTGCCGCAAAGAGCTGGGAATGGGCGCTCAACCGTCCCCATACCGGCATGCCGTCCCAGTAGATCCGGAACTTTTCGTTTTCGAGCGCGCCTTCCCCCTTGCGGATGCGCTCCTCCAACTCGGCCAGAAGAATTTTGTAGACATCGACGGCTTTCTGAGTCCCGCGGCCCACCACGGCCGGGCCCATCAGCGTCGTGCCGTCGAAAAAAGTCAGCGGAGCCGGCTTGGCCGAGGCCGTGTCGAGGATTTTCTTCCAGAGCTCGGAGCACTCGCGCGACAAGGCCACCGTGCGCTTCAGGTCATCCAACTGGAATTTTCGGCCGGCGATCTTCTCCAGGGGCGGGACCAGGGCTTCCAGCTGCTTGGCGATCGAGTAGATGTGCTTGTCGGTCACCTCGCCGACCCCGCGGTACGTGTGCACGCCCAGCACCGGTGCGTCGAATTTTTCCCCGTACCAGTTGAACCAGTCCTGGACGTCCCGGCACTGGTTGGTGTTGAACACCAGCACATCCGGTTTCGGGACGCTTTTGATGCCGAAGGCTTTTTCGAGCGGCGTGGCGCCCTTCAGGAAGGCGCCGATGTCGGCGGTGAGATACGAACAGATGTCGGGCGAATAGCCAATGGCGTTCGCCTCCGGAATGAACTCGGTCGCCATGCGCGTGGCCCCCAGCATGGCCGAGTGGGTCTCCGGAAAATAAACCTGGAAGCCGAAGGCGCGCAGAATCTCAGCCGGGCCGACGCTCGTGCACCAGGCGATCTGGGGTGTGCCTTTCTGAGCGGCGGCATCCAGCTCCAGGTAGTAATCGCGCATGAAGTTGTTGAGGTCTGCGGCCGCTGCTATCTTTTTGCGAACGACTTTCTTCTCTTCAGGCATGTTTAATCCTCTTTCAAAACGGGTTTCGGATTTGGGTCATTCGATATTCATATTTGTTTCGAGTTTCGATATTCGAATTTCGGATTTTTCTCGGTTCTATTCCTTCGCGCCCGATCCGTTCATCGCATACAGCGCCGCGCCGATGGCGCCGGTCAGCTGGGGCTTTTCGGGGACCAGGATGGACCGCCCGATGAGCTCCTCCATCATCCGGACCAGATGCGGGTTGTGCGCCACCACCCCGCCGGTCATGACGACGTTCTGGGACAGAGCGTCCATCTCCACCACGCGGCGGATGACCGAGAAGAACACGCCTTTGACGATGTCCTCGATCTTTTTACCGTGACGGATGTTCTCGAGCACTTCGGTGGCCGAAAAAACCGTGCAGAAACTGCCCAGCTTGACCATGTCCGTCGAGCGCTCAGCCAATGCGTTCATGCGCTCCAGGGGAATGTCCAGCCGTGCGGACATCTCCTCCAGGAACGCACCGGTGCCGGCAGCGCACTTGCGGTTCATCTTGAAGCTGATGCGCCGGCCGGCGTCGTCCAGCTTGATGACCTTGTTGTCCTGGCCGCCGATGTCGATGATGGAGATGGCCATCGGGAAGTAGTGGTAGCAGCCGCCGGCATGGCAGCCGATTTCGGTGCGGGAGTCGCGGGCGAAGTCAACGTTGTGGCGGCCGTACCCTGTCGAAAAGGCGTTGGCGACGGCGCTTTCGGAGGCTCCGGCCATCTGCAATGACTGCATCAGGCATTGACGGGCCGTGGCCGCGAAATCGGTTCCCGATTTCTGCACGGCATGGCCGACCAGGGTTTTGGACGCGTCCAGGATCGCCACCTTGGTGCGAGAAGCCCCGACGTCCGCGCCGACATAAAGGGGTACCTTGTCTACCATCGGATCGTCACCGTGCGAATGCCCTATCCTTTCTTCCTGGATTCGATGCTCGACTCCAGGCCTTTCACCAGGGACAGCAGGGTCCGGTTGAACGGGGTGTCGATTCCGGCGCGCTGGCCGTATTCCACGAACTTGCCGTTGATGAAGTCCACCTCGGTGCGTCGCCCGGCCTCGATGTCCATCAGCATGGACGGCTTGTGATCGCCGGCCTTGCTCATGTATTCGATCGCGTGGGGGTAGAAGTCCCAGCCCAGGTTGATCTCGTTCGCGCGCGCGACCCGGACGCATTCCTTGACCAAGGCATTGACGGTCTGAAAGACGATGGGATCGGTCATGGCGCGGTTCATGGTGAGACCGGTCACGGCGCACACCGGATTCATGCAGGCGTTCAGCACGCCTTTGCGCCAGACCATCGAGATGATGTCCTGCGTCGCCTCGGTGGTCAGGCCGCAGTCGGACAGCGCCCGCGCAATCGCCACCGTGGCGCCTTTGGATTTCGGGTCGAGCTCCTGCAGGAAATGCGGCGGATGGTGGAACGGCAGTCGCACATGCCCCGGCGCCACCAGACCGCAGCCGTAGTTGACTACGGCCCGCATGACGCCGCTGCGCCCCAGCACCTTGGTGAGCTCCAGCTCCGTGTCGATGCCGTTCTGCCAGCTGATGACGTAGGTGCCCGGCTGGTAGAAGCCTTCGATGGCGGAGGCGATCAGCGGCAGGGCATTGGCCTTGACGGTGATGAAAATCACTTCGGGCTGGTAGGTGGCCAGATCATCGATCGATAGACAGGTGCGGGTGACTGTTTGGCGGAAGACCTCGGCGCCCTCCAGTTGAATGCCCGGGTCGAGCGCGGGGGCCAGCAGGGCCGGCACCACGTCGCACAGGGAGACCTCGTAACCGCCCTTGGCGAGAAAGGCGGCGACGATGCAGCCCACCGGCCCGGCTCCGACCACCGCAAACCGGGTGGGTTTGAAATCGGATGGTTGCGTCATGCTGGCATGCTCCTTGTTTTTTAACGCAGCTGTTTGGGGCGTTCGTCAACCACCCGCAGCGCCTTGCCCTCGCTGCGGTTGATGAATTTGGCCTCCACCAGCTCGACATCGACGCCGATACCCATCATCCCCTTGATATGCGCCATGACCTTGGCGGCGATTTCCAGGCGTTTGGCGGGACCGGCGTCATAGATTTCCTTTTTGGCCTCCACCTGGACGATGAGTTGATCGAGATAGCCTTTCTTGCGCACGACCAGGCGGTACTGGGGTTCGACCTCGGGGATCTCGAGCAGCAGGGATTCGATCTGAGAGGGAAACACGTTGACGCCGCTGATGATCAGCATGTCGTCCGAGCGTCCGAAAATCTTGTCCATCTTGATAAATGTGCGGCCGCAGGCGCACTTCTCGCGCCGCAGGCGGGTGATATCCTTGGTGCGGTAGCGCAATAGCGGCATGGCGCGACGCTGCAAGGAGGTGAAGACCAGCTCGCCCTTTTCCCCCAGCGGCACGGGTTCGAGGCTGGCCGGGTCGACGATCTCCGCCAGGAAATGATCCTCGTTGAGATGGATGCCGTCCTGTGCCACGCAGTCGAAACCGACGCCGGGGCCACCCTGCTCGGTCAGTCCGTAGGCCTCGTGGGCCTTGATCCCCATGCGCTCTTCGATCTCCTGGCGCATGGCCGTGGACCAGGGCTCCGCGCCGAAGACGCCGACCCGCAGGGGCAGCTCGCGGATGTCCACTTTCATCTCCGCCGCGCGCTCGGCAATCGTCAGCGCATAGGAAGGCGTCGAAAAAAGCCCCGTGGCGCCGAAGTCTTTCATAAGGGTGATCTGGCGCTCCGTGAGGCCGGAGCTCGTGGGCACCACCGCGCAGCCGATGCGGCTCAGACCCTGGTGGAAGCCCAGACCGCCGGTGAAAAGGCCATGGCCGTAGGCATTCTGGGCGATATCATCGGGCCGCATGCCCGCGGCCCATAGATTGCGCGCCATGCACTCGGTCCACTGCTCCAGGTCCTCGGCCGTGTAGGGGCCGGTGATCGGTTTGCCGGTGGTGCCCGACGAGGCGTGCACGCGGACGACCTCTTTCAGCGGCACCGCGCACAGGCCGAAGGGGTAGTTGTCGCGCAGGTCGTTCTTGACC
>JALOPB010000027.1 GCA_025454115.1 Desulfobacterales bacterium
TGACGGCCCCGAGCAGGGTCCCGGCCCCCACGTAAATCCAGTTCAGCGCCTGAAAGAACAGCGAGTTGCCCTCCAGGGTGGACGTCTGCATCAGCAAGGTGTTCAGCGCCTGCAAGTGCCACAGCTCCTGAGCGAACGGATAGGCGCTGGAGGGGATCGGCGCCAGCTGCCAGATGAATTGCGAAAACAACAGACTGGCGATCATCACTACCGGGAAGACCACGATCTCGGACTTGATGATGCCCCGGATGCTGGTGCCGGTCAGTTCGATTTCCCGGAAACTCACCGTGGCGCTGCCGTAGTTGTGGATGGGAATGGGAGCGTACCAGATCTCGATCCCCTGGTAGCCGAAGTATTTCGCCCCGGCGATGAAGCTCGCCTCGCGCACGAGCGGCAGGCTCACGAACTGGCCGGCGATGCCCTCCATCCGCGCGGTGATGTAGGAAATGACCGGGGTGTAGAGGAATCCGTAAATCAGGAAGAAGACCACCGGAAAGTTGGGCACCAGCCAGACGCAGAGCAGCACATAGGAAACCGTCGAAAAAACGTAGATGCCGATCGACAGCCAGAAGTTGATGTCGCCTCGGCCCGGCGGCGGCCGGAAAAGGTCGCTCAGACGGCCGCGTTCGCCCGCAGGCCCGCCGGCGAAGGATCGCGCCACATGCCAGAGGCCGACCAGGCCGATGGCCAACCCCAGGCCGATGCTGAAGCTCAGGTAAAAATCGAAGTTGTTGGCGAAAACCGTTTCCACGGTCCGCATCCCGGGGTGCCAGCGGTGGAGGATCCCGTGCCGATAGAGGATGGGGTTGGCGATAAGCGTGATGATGAGTCCCCCCAGGCCGCCCATCACCGCCCAAAAGGGCAGGACCATACCGATGAACACCAGGCCGAGGTCGAGCTGGATCCCCGTGGCCACGGCCGGAAGCCAGTCCTCGGTGTACACGGTAAGCTCGATCCACGGAATCGGAATCGGGCGGATCGGCTCCATCAAAACCAGGCCGGACAGCGCCGGCAACAGCACATAGACCGCGCCGAACAGGAGGCCGATAACGCCGCCGATGGAAAACACCCGCCACTTCCAACTCTTTTCGCGCGCTTCGGCAGACTCGGCTAGCGCCATGGTTCCCAGAGCGGCCACCGGTGCCATGGGAAACGGCAGTTTCTCGACATCGGAGGTAATCCGGTAAAGTGCATAACCCAGACCGAACTGATCCACGCGGGTGATGATCTGGGTTCCGATCAGCAGCAGGATCGGAATCAGCCAGTCGCGGTGAAAGAGCGTGCGCTCGACCAGCGCCGAGGATTCCAGCGGCGGCGCTACCCAGGCTGGAATGAATTCGGCCACTCCCAGCATGCGCGCCGCATCGGACTGCACCAGATACTGGCTCCACAAAAGGCCCTGGAACGGCGTATGCAGCGCCGCGCCGGCCATGTAATAAAGCAGAAAGATCTCCTGTTGTTTCAGATCGCTGTAAGATCGCTTGGCCAGCTCGGCAAAGAGGATGATCGTCACCCAGCGCGCCGCCGGCCCGATGCCGGTACCGATCACCAGCTGCAGGTACATGCTGCCGGGCATCATCAGAAAACCGATGAAGATCGCCCCGACGATCGTCTTCCAGTCAAAGCCTTCCTCGAAGTGCGTCGGGGTCTTCAGCAGGTCCCGGTATTCTTGGAGTTCGCGATCTTCTTTCATTTTCTAATCCGGCAACACCGCGTAGCTCGCATAACTGAACAGCCCGTAGATGGCCCAACTGCCGGCCATGAAGAAATCGCCGATGACTAAGCCGATAAAGAAAAACCGCAGATTCTTGAACAGCGCCGTCCCGCCGTAGCGCATGCACAGGGCGTTGCAGGCCCATCCCACGAAGAAGCTGAACCACAGCGTCCACAAGGCGGAGCTGTACGTCGTCAGGTATCCGATGGGATGAATCGGCCACCAGTAGAACCGATGATAACAGACCACCAGGGTCAGCATGACGGCCGCGCCGCAGGCCATGAAAATCAGCACCCAGTTCCGAGGCTCCGCCGGGGATTCCACCAGATCGAAAATGTTCTCGTAGAGGGCGACGGAGGTGCGCGTCGCCCATTCCATCTCCAGCTCACGCACTCCGAATTTGTAAGCGACCGCCAGCATCGCCGCAAAGGACACGCCGACGCCGGCCACCAGGGTGAGCGCGATGGCGAGCGCGATCCGCCGGTTGTTGCGCAGACCGTCCGTCACCTTGCGCGCGTGCAGCAGGGCCGGCATCAGCGCTTCGCGCAGATCCAGAAAAAGCACTTTCTGCGCCACGGCGGCGACCACCAAACCGACCGGGGTCAAAAAGCGCGAACCGAAAAAGGCGGTCAGCGCATCGAGAGGGGCCGCCGTAAGCGTAAAATAGGTGATCCCGCCCTGGCAGATAATCCGAACGGCCACCAGGGTGAACACGAAAAACGCGATTAACACCAGAGCGGCGGCAGCAATCGAAAGACCGTAATGATGGCACCAACCGACGAGCCCGATGCTGCCGACGACGGACCCCCAGAACGCAGGCCGGCTGGTGATCCACTCGGTTTGGGGGTCCTTGTCCTTGCGGCGGCCGAAGGCCTTCAGGAAAATATCCAGAAAGTGAAACCGCGCCAGCCAGGCCAGAAAAAGGAAAAAAACCAGATAGGCACCGACGGTCTGCATTTCCTCAGGGCGCGCGAGCGTCGAGCCGAAGGTCACCCCCAGTGCCGCCGCCGGGATGTTGATTCCCAGGACGCTCAGCAGGCCGGTCAGCAGCGCCCCTGCGAGAAAAAAGAACCAGAGTGAAAACGAAACCTGTTTGGCGGTCAGAAACGCAAAACCGATAAACGCCGGATAAATGTAGATCTTCAGCTTGGTGAAACCTGAAAACAGGCCGGTCTTGGGGAAAAACTTTCCGGCGAGAATCAGAGTGGGAATCGAGGGAATGGACGGATTATAAAAACTCAGCCCGTTGATCAGGTGCAAGCCAACCGGAACGAGCAAGCCGGCCAGCAGATAGCGGTGCGTTAAGAACGCTCCGAGCCGGTCCTCGTCGAGCGCCTCCTGCATCATAATCGGCACGCGCAACAGGGGGAAATTCATGCGTTCATTGTAAAGCGGCTGCCGGCTCAACAGGCTGACGATGCAGATCATCAGGAAGTAACAAAGCAGGATGAACCCGGTCCACTCCAACAGCGGGCCGGCCCAGGCGGACCAGGGAACCTGCTTCACCACGCTGAGCCAGTCCATTTGCCGGGCACCGGAAATCCCGTTGTAAAAGCTATTCACGGCCTCCCGGTCGGCAGGGTACCAGCCCTTCGGCAAAAGGGGCTGGATGACTTCCTCCCAACGGTTTTCCATGGTGGCGAAATGGTAGGGAGTGGTCAGGTTGATGAAAAGGGTACGCGCCAGCCCCGTCCACGCAATCCCGGACAGCAGCACCATGAGCGCCCACATCACCAGCAGTTCACGGCCGCTCAAAAAACGCCGGCCGCGGAACACCGTGCGCAGCGCGGCCGTCAGGATCATCATCCAAATGAGGAGGTAAAACGGCGCCAGCGGAAACTGGCCCCCGCCCAGCGGTGTCCCCTTGAGGTAGGCGTTGTTGAAAGGGGTGACCAGACAGATCGCGAGGGCCAACAAAGCGCCGATGAGCACGGCCCGCAGGCGAACCCGCTCGCTGCGTTCGGGCGCACCGGCGCCGGCGGTCGGGACCGGACGGGGGTTCTGGCGGGAGGAGTCGGTCATCGCTTCAACTTTCCCGATCGCACGCCGGCGGCCGCGCTTCGGCCTCGGTCCGCCGGTCCGGCTCGTCGGTCCGCATCCGCCGGGCGTGCTCCGCTGCCAACGGTTGCTCATAGTGCAGTTTGGCGGCCAGATCCAATGAGCGCCAGATCAGGAGCTGGCGCCGGATGGCCAGCAGAAAACCGTGGTTAATCCGCCGCCAGGCGTTGGATTCGCCCGATTCCCGGGTCAGCCGCACGTGGATTTCAAGGAAACCGGGCTCCTCCCGTGCCGGGGCGAAGCGCAGCTCCACGCGCTGCATGATGCCGAAATCAAACGGCGCCAGCCAGACCCGACACATAAGATACAGGCACTCGGAGTGTTCGCACGCATCCTGCGGGCAGTCCGCAGCGCTGCCGGATAGGCTCGGCAGCGTTTCACAGACAAATTTCAGATCAATGTGCGAGGTCGAAAACGTTCCGTGGGAGACGTCGAAATGTCCTTCGAAATAATCGAAAAGAAAACCGCCAATACTGGCCTGCTCCCGGTAGGTCATCAGAATAGGCAGGATCAGGTTCAACGTGTTGCCGTGCGCTTCCGGCAGCGTCCAGGATCGATTCACATCCGGAATGGCGATGTCGCCGGCCACCTTGGACGGATAGATCGCGGACAACAGCACCACGGCAATGACGAGCCCCATGGCGGCCACTCCGGCCAGCGACGAATAGTTGACGGTAATCCCCGACCAGAGGGTTGTTTCGGCAAACAGCTTGGCCGTGGTCTGAGCCAGAAGATAGCCGAACACCACGCTGAGCACGCCGAAGGATAAGGCCTCGGCAATAAAGAGAAACGACACATGGGACGGAGCCAGACCCACGGATGTGTAGACGGCGATCTCGCGTTTGCGTTCGTAGACACTGCTGATCATAGTGTTCAGCACGATGAAAATCGAGATGCCCAACGGGATGATGATGTTGGGCACGCCGCTGTAGCTCATGGTGTCGCTGGCGTGGTAGAGAAACGTCCCTTCCGGCTCGCCGCTGAGCAGCGCCAGCCCAAAGCGATCGATGAGATCCTGGGCGGCCACGCGGGCGGGCTGCGATGCGTCGTTGCGCACCGCCACGGCCTTGAGGCTGCCGCCGGCCGCCATCAGGGTCGCGTACGGAATAATGACCGTTTGATCTCCGGATGCGTGCTGGTAGCGGCTTTGGAACTCGCGCACGTCCTCACCGGTTTCGAGGGCCTCGGCTTCCTCTTCGGTCATTTCCCCGGAGATTTCCCGCGAAAAACTGACCGGCGTCAACGGCTCGCCGTCGAGATCCAGCCGTTCCTGTAGAAGTTTGCCGGAAAACACCCCCGTCACGGCGAAGTCCATCCCCCACAAGGTGATGCGTTGCCCGTCCGGCCGCCGCGGATCAATGCCGAGGCTGACCGCTAGGCGCTCGGGAAGCAGCGCGGCGAACCGCTCCGTTTCGGCAAACCATCGGCCACCGGTCAGGATCGCATCCAGCCCCGACACCTGCGGCTCCGCAACCGCCAGTCCCATCAAGCCCTGGGCCTCGGCGCTGCGCCCGCCGGCCCGCAGCGGCACCACGCCGGTGCGGGTCACGTCCTCCTCCTCCAGCCAGGCCCGCGGCACGGCCAGGCCGGTGCCGGAGAAGGCGTTGGCGATGGCCTCAAACGCCTCGGCCGGCAGGGTCGTCCAATTCGTGTTCTTGAGCAGGAACCCCTGGTAGGTGGCCTGCGGGCTGTAGAGAATGCGGGCGTGCCGGCGCATGGACTTGGCGGACGTGAAGCTCATGATGGTAAATGTCAGCAGCACCAGCGTAACGCAGGTCAGCGCTGTGCGCACCGGGCGGCGGCGCAGGTTGCTCACGCCGAGCAGAAAGGCCGCCACGAAAGCCCTCCATCGGCTGATCTCACCGGCCTGCGCCAGGCGCGCTCGGGACTGCAGGCCGGCCATTTCCTGTTCAAATCGGAAGAAGATGATCAGGGTTACGACCAGCGACAGCCCCATGATAAAAAAAGCCAGAATGACCACCATGGGGCTGTAAGCCAATTGAAAAGCCGGGTGGACGTTATAAATGACGACGACCAGCGCGGCGAGAATGAGGCTGAAGGCGAGGATGCGCCGGTAGATGTTCGCAAATGCGAATAGGAGCCGCTCCAGGCAGAACGCGAACGGTACGAACAGCGCGATATAGAAGAGCACGCCGTAGAGAATATCCTTCTGCGTTCGCTGGACGTCTTCGTATACCCGCGCGGCCAGCGCCCAGGCACGGGAGCTGGCCGCGGCGAACCGGTCGTAAGCGTAAGCGCCGAGCGCCGCCTCGGCCGTCTTCAATGCGGTCCGCCCTTCCTGTTCGAGCGCGCGGATGCGCTCGTTGTAAACGCCGCGCTGCTCGAGATGGTCGATGCGCGGTGTCAGCAGGGCCCACATGTCGCGAGCCACCTGATATTCGGAGCGCAGCAGCCGGGGGGCATTCTCTACCTCATAACCGCTGCCGGTCGGCCGCTGATCGGAAGCGTTCAGCAGAATCAATTTGCGCCGCAGCACGGTATCCGACAGCATCATCTTAAATGGCGTCCCTGGTTCCAAAAAAACGGTGGTAATCATCGATGACCAGGTATCCAGCCGGCTCATAAACCAATGCGACGGCTCCGCCTCCCGGCGGCTGTCGAGCACATCGGCCTTGGTCAAATGGCGAAAGGTGCGAGGCTCGATCAGATTGAACACCGTCGTCCCGTTGGCGGCGAACATGACCAGGTCGGTCTCCATGAAGCGGCGGTTCATTTTGACGCGGTATGCGTCTTTGCCGGTGAGCTTCTTGTCAATGACCCAGATCGCCTGCCCGGTTTGATCATCGAAGCGGTAGCCCTCGATCACGACCTTGAACAGGCTGTGAGTCTTGTCCGCCACCCCTTTCAACCGAAAGCGCCCCTTGGAGTCCACCATGGTATAGAACCGCGAATCCCCTTGATAGCAGAGCAGGACCGTGCCGGGTGCCGGTTTGTCGGCGAAAAGCTCGCCGTGGCGCAGAAACGCGGCCCGCCCCGTGATGGTCGAATACCCGTTGAGCGGAGCGTTTTCCTCGCGCAACCGCGGCACCCGCGTCAGATGACCGATGAGACCGCAGACAGTTTGACTTTGCTTCGCGGCAAATTCGAGATCGACCCGGTCCGGGGTGTCTCCCGGTGTGCCCCATACCGACCGGGCATCGCTCGTCGTGGCAAACGTGATGCCGTGATAGCCCGCCAGCGCTGCGACCTCGCCGCCGAGCGCCGGCCGATCCATGAAATAACTCTGCCAGGGCCGCAGCCGGCTCGGCCGGAGGGTATCCTTGAACATTCCGGCCACGCCGAGCGCCGGTTCCATCTGTTGAGCGCCTTCCTTCAGCGCTTCCGCCAGCGCGGCATAAGCCGGAACCCGGTTGATACGCGGCCGCAACGGGTACAACCAGCCGGTATTGAAGGCGCCGAATCCGTCGCCGTGGCTGGAGAGGTGCAGGGACACGCTGGCCGCGATCTCGTAATCCTGAACGGCGTTGCGCAGGGCATAAGCGCCTTCCACGAGACGCAGTTGCGTGCGCGCGTCGGACAATATGAGCTCCTGATCCTTCCGGGCGCGCTCGGCCACCTGCCGCAACAAGCGCTGTTCGTCGGCGGAAAGACGTTCGAAGGAGGTGCGCCACATCAGCCGCCTCAGGGCCTGGCGCTGCATGCTAATTTCCGATATGAGCGTGGCGTCGCGGTCATGTTCGGCCATGCGCAGCTGCATCAGGCGGCGGGAGACCCCATCGGCGTCCGTCTTGATACGTTCCTGCAGCGCCTTTCGCAGCAGATCCTCCGGAGGGTTGCCCCCGCTATCTGCTTCAGCCGTTCCGTCCAAAGAATCGCTGGGCATCGCCGGTTTTCCAGCAGAATCGGACTCGTCGAAGCGGGCGTCTTTGAGCGCTCGCAGGGTCAGACGGGCTTCTTGAACGAACCGGCGCAGCTGGTTTCTTTCGTCGCGCAGGTCCCTGGAGCGCGTCGCAAATGCCCAGATCATCTCGCGCATGCCAGCCAGGGCCTGAGCGTGGCCGGAGGTCGCCGCCAGCAGCACGGACCGCTCGGGCGGATGCTGCTGGAAAAAACGGGCCAGCTGAAGCAGCGTGGCGGCGGCGACGGCCTCGTCCGCTCCGGGGGAGCGCCCGGCCACCCGCGCGGTGCTGTCGTAAAAGGCTTCAACCAGCAGGAGTTCCTTCCTGCGTTCGGCCGAAGCCCCGGGAATCAGGCAGTAAACATTCTCGGTGAGAACGTTTTCCCACTGCGCTTCCGCGTGCAGCCGCACATCATCGGCCACCCGGCCGGCCAGGGCCGACTCGAAATCGCCGAAAACCTGACGCAGCGCGTCCGCCGATATCCAGAAACGGGGAAACGGAACCGGAGAAAGTTCGAACTTGTCCTCAAACCACGACCGTGGCGACACCCCCCGATCGACATAGATCAGGGCCTGAGCTCCCAAATCCGCCGCTTTCAGCCAGTTTCGAGCCGAATCGATCTCCATCAGCAGAACGGCGCCCTCGATGGGTTTACCGTTCAACCAATCGAATCCGCCGTTGCCGACATAGATCAGCGGACCCGCCAGCCCGGGCGTGGCTGCTGCCGGAGGGCTGACGGCGTTGCCGGACAACGGATGCAGCGGCAGCGAAAGGCCGCGCGCCGGGACCTTGAGTGTGCTCGTCCCGTGGCGGATGACCGGCACGGCGAACGGCTGGGTCGTTACGGTCCCCACCGCCAGCCGTTCGAGCTCGCTCCGGATGAGGGCCGCGGCCTGGGAGTTGCCCAGCGTACCCGTGCTCCGGTCGCCGACAGCCGCAAAGGCATGCAGCATCTGCGTGAAAGAAACGACGTCCTGCGCCCCTGCCGCATGGGAGACCAGCGGAACCATAACGAAACTCAGCAGCCACCAAACCACCCATCGGGACCACCGTACGGCAGGGGCTGGCGGATGCGGCGTCACCGGTTTGATTCCCCTGTTCACTCGCGCACCCCGATCCGTCCGATGGAAATCGAAAGCTCCTCGCGGTTTTCGATTTTATCGATCCGTCCGTCCCGGATCCAGACCACCCGGTCGGATACGTTAAGCATCTTGAAGTCATGCGTAGCGGATATGACCGTAACGCCCCGCTCCTGGCTTAGCCGCTTCAACAGAGCGATGACTTCTTCACCGGTGGTCAGATCCAGGTTGCCGGTAGGTTCGTCGGCCAAAATAATGGCGGGATCATTCGCCAGCGAACGCGCAATGGCTACGCGCTGCTGCTGGCCGCCGGACATCTCGAAGGGCTTGTGGCTGTGGCGGTCACCGAGACCCACCTGCTCCAGCAGGTTCATCCCCTTTCGCACGGCCGCATCGCTGTTCATACCGGCGAAGATCATCGGCAGGGTGACGTTCTCAAGAGCGGTCATGACCTGGATGATGTTGAACGTCTGGAAAATGTAGCCGATTTTACGGCAGCGCAACCAGGCCAGCTCGTAGGCGTCGAGTTGAGCGATGTCGACTTCATCGATAAAGACCTTGCCGGAGCTGGGCTTGTCGAGGCCCCCGATCATGTTGAAAAGCGTGCTCTTGCCGGAACCCGAAGGCCCCATGATGGACAGGTATTCGCCCCGCTCAATCTGCAGATCCACGCCCTTTAACGCCTGAACCTCGATTCGGCCGAGTTTGAAGCTTTTGGTGACGCCGGATACGCGTACGACGCTGGTCATGTTTCTACCCTCATGGCCTCCACCGGCTGCATCCGCGCCGCCACCAGGGCCGGATATAATACTCCCAGGAGACTCAATGCGACGCCGATTCCCGTAGCGACCGCCATGGACGCCGCTACGGACGCCATCGTCACCTGCTGAAGAGCCACGCCTCCGAAACGAACCCAGCCGGCTAAAAGGGCGAAGACGGCTCCGGTTATCGCACCGGCCACGGATCCGGCCAGGCCCTGCATCCCGGCTTCCAGGATAAACAGCCTCAACACGAAGCGGTCGAGCGCTCCCAGACATTTCATCGTGCCGATTTCACGGAACCGCTCGGTGACCGCCATCAGCTGCGCATTGACGATCCCCACGGCGCAGACGAGCAGCGATAGCATAATGATCCAGCGCTGCTTGGCACTGGACGTCACGTTGTTGGCCGCCGGCTCCAGATCGTAACCGGCGCGCACGAGCGATTGTCGCAGTTCGGCCGATCCGCTCGCCAGCATCCCGTTGGCCACATCGTTGCTGACGTCGGTAAAGCTCAGAAAGGAGACAGCCAGAACCAGGCTCAGGGTGGTGATCAGGGAGCGAAAAAAGCGCACCTGGATGCTCTTGTAGGCGATCTCCACCGACTTGCCGAAAGGCAGCACCACCAGCCTCTGCGGGCCGCCTGACTTGTCCGGCAAATCATGAAAAATGCCTTTGGTCATTGGTTACACTCCCGCGATCTTAAGATCATCACCGGCAACGCCCTGAGGAAATTGGATAACATAGCATCCAATCCAAGTAAACAAGAACGATTCCTAAAAGCCGAAGACTATCTCTTCCGAATAAGATAGCAGCCATCCCGGACGGCGAGCATCACTTTTTCGACGCGCGGGTCTCTCATGACCTTGTCGTTAAAGGCGGCGATGGCCCTGGCGTTCTCGTTCTTCAGAGGCGTTATAAAAACCTTGCCTCGCCAAAACACGTTGTCGGCCACAACAAGGCCGCCGGCTTTTAATATCCGCAGGGCCTCCTCATAGTAGTCCTCATAACCCGACTTGTCTGCATCGATAAAAACAAAATCCGTGCCGCCGTCCGGAATTCGCGCCAGACTCTCTATGGCCGGTCCGAGTTCAAGGCGGATTTTATTTCCATGCGGACTGCGATCGAAATAACTCTGCGCGATCCGGGCAAACGACGCCTCCGATTCGCAGGTGATCAGGCGGCCATCCGTCGGCAGGGCCTCGGCCATCAGCAACGCCGAAAACCCGGTGAATGTCCCGACCTCGACGACCTGCCGGGCGTTAGAGATAGCGACGATCATCTGAAGCAATTTGCCTTCCGCCCGCCCGATGCTCCAGTTTAACCGACCCGTCTGCAGGCGGGTCTCCCGGACCAGATCCTTCAGCAGCGGCGGCAGCGGATCGGTATGCTCCTCGATATAGGCTGTGATTACATCCGTCGGAATGGGCTTCATCATGAGATCTCCATGAAACAGAGCTGGCCGTTGGTCCTAGCCGTCAAAGAATGACGTATCAAGCGATGGCCGGCCGGGTGCGACCCAGTTTTCCAGAAAGCGCGTGGCAGCGGCGGCACCGTCGATATTCAACCCGGCTGGCGCGGGTCTGGGCCTCATTTTCAATCCCGTTTCGATGATCCGTGCGAGGCGATCGGGATCAAGATCGACTTCGCCGATAACGGTCAGCGGCAGGTAAGGTTTGAGCTTTTCGATGCGCAGGGGCTGCTCGCGCTGGCGCGCATAGGGCAGCACCAGGGCCGGCACGCCCGTGGCCAGCAGATTCATGCAGGTATTGTAGCCGGCGAGGCTGATCGAGAGATCGGCGACTGTCAGATAGTCGATCAGCCGTGGCGTGAATCGCCGAACGCTCCGTCCGGCCGCGCGCAGGGCGTGCAGCTCATTAAACTCTTCGGTGCTCATGAAGGGGCCGCAGAACGCCTCCAGGTGCAACGGCCGGTCCATCATCCGCCGGCAGGCCTCCAACACGGTTCTCATCAGGCGATACCCCGAGCGCCCTCCGCCGCAGCTGGCGATCACCAGTTTCTCATCGGGTTTCAGCTGCAGCTGGTCGCGCAGTCGGCACCCGTTGGTCGGGTCCGGCCGAGGAGCCACGAACCCGGTATGGACCTTCGGAATCCGGATCTCTTCGAACCGGCTGAACGTTTCACCCAACGGCAGCAGGCGCTCGTCGGAGTGGATCAGCAGCAGGTCGAACCAGCGGTGGAGGGCATCCAGCACCCGGGCCTCGTAAGCAGCGGGATCGCGCTTTTCAACCAGCACGTCCCGCAGGCTGCACACCGTGCGGACCCGGCCGTAGTCTCCCCGCCGGATCGCCTCCAGAAGTGGTTCGAGTTCGAAGCCGAAGGCCGTGCGGCCGAATGGAAAAAGCTCGACGATGAGCACCTGCGGCCGGTTCCGTCTAAAAATCGTTTCCAAAACGTCGGCGCGCTCCCGCTGAATCGCGGCGACCGATGCCCCGGGGACCGCCGGCCGCAGCGTCTTAAAATTCTCGTCCATGGAGAGGCCGGGCAGCCGGACCAGTTCGACATGGGAAGGCAGTTCCACAGCGACCTCCTCCCCGCCGACCACGAGGATGACCCGATGGCCGACCAGCGCCCGGGCCAGCTCGATGCTGCGGAACAGGTGCCCCATCCCCCATACGTACTGGCAGTAGAACAGGATCGTCATCGCGCGGGCTCTCCCTCGGTTCGCGCGCGCCAGCCGTCGACCCACGCAGCGGTGGTCGGGGCTCCCGTCAGATCGACGCCGGGCTCGGAACGTTCGCTGCGTTTCAGCATCTGCTGCATAAACGCGGCCAGACGGGACGGCTCCAATTCGGCGTCGTCCAACAGCCTCAGCGCCCCCAGGGCCTGGAGCCGTTGCGCGCGCAGCCGTTGCTCGCGGTTCTGACCGAAGGGCCAAACCAGAGCCGGCACGCGCGCCGCCAGCAGATTCATCGTGGTGTTGTAACCGCCCATGCTGATCGACAGGTCGGCGGCAGCCAGATAGGACATGAAATCCGGCGTGAACCTGGCCACCTGCAATCCGTCCGCGGCAGCCTGTCGCAATCGCTCGAAATATTCCGGCGGCAGGAACGGGCCGCAAAAGACCTGCAGCCGGGCCGTGTTCCGGCGCGTCAGAAGACGGAAAGCGCCGACCGCTGCATCCAGAAGCGGAGCGCCCACGCTGCCGCCGCCGGCGCTGGCCACAATCAGCCGGTCCGCATCGGCCAGTCCCAGCTCCGCGCGCAGCCGCTGCCGGGCACCCGGCGCCGGGCTGGGCGTGACGAAACCCGTGTAAATCAGCGGGATGGTGATTTCATGACAGCGGCTGAACGTCTCCTCCAGCCGCACGATCTTGGGATCGGCGTGGATCAGGACGGCCTCGAAGTGCCGGTTCAGGAGGCCGACGGTTCGGGTTTCGTGTTTTTGCGGTTGGTCCTTCTCCACGAGGATGTCACGCACGCTGCATACCACACTAGATCCGGGCAGGCGCCCCACGGCGATGTCTTCTAACACCGGGTCGATCTCGAACCGGAACGCCTTGCGGCCGAAGGGATAGAGCTCGATCAGAAGCAGGTCCGGTTTCTCCGCTTCCAATATACCCCTTAACTGTTCCCGCCGCTGGCGCCGAACCGTGTCGAGGTCGGCCCCGGCATCCGTGTGCAATTCTTGAAAGTCACGATCCATTTCCAGCGTCGGCAGCCGGAACTTCCGTACGTGGCCGGGCAGGCCGACATCGACGCTGGGTCCTCCCGTCACCAGGATCACCTGGTGGCGGTGAAGCGCCCGGCAGATCTCCAGGCTGCGAAAGAAGTGCCCGATCCCGAGGACGTGCTGGCAGTAAAAGACGATTTTCATATTACTCCGGCGATAAAAACGGATGGCGGCGGCGCGCTGCGGCCGAGACGCCGCCCTGCCGATGAGTGATCGGGCCGCATTGAACATATTTTATTGCCGGAATCATAGTCGCCCGGATACGAGTTCCTCCGCGTCCGTCCGGCCGATTACCTCCGCATGTTTTACGGAGGATCCGGCGTAAAACTCCTTGAAGCCGTAGCCCTTGAGCATCGCGATCAACCGGGGCGAGTATTCATTGAAAGGAAATCCATAAAGGTCCGGCTGGTGGTTCAGATGTCGGGCGAACCATTCCAGGCAACGCTCGGTGTCGCGCCGGATGAAATCCTCCCAGTCGGCCTCGGACCGCGGCTGGAGCCGACCGCCTCTGAACTCCAGGCCTTGGAAGGCCAGCCGCGAGCGGATGCTCACGGTCCGGAGCTGGTCAGCGGGAACCTGCGGAAAGCGTTTAAAGCGCCAGGGGCTGGTCGGCCTGATCTTTTTCGGATGCACGTCGGTCAGCGTCACATCGTGAAAGTGACTGTGGGCGCCGATACGCACGTTCGGCCGGGCGGCCAGATGCTGAACCTCCTCAACGGTCATAAACCCGCTGAAGTCCCTATCGATCATGGCCCGCTGCGTATGGAAAGATGCCTCCCGGTACTCGATGTAACGGCCGCTGAAGACCGGCCGGGCCTTTCCGTCCCGGATAAAAGACGTCGTAATGAAAAACGTCAGGGCGTTCAGGTGGCTTCTAAACAGATCAAGGTAGTAATAATGGGAGAAAAGCCCGTCGTCGAAGGTTAGCCGGCAGTGGTCCAGGGGCAGCGCGAAATGCTCCCGGCGCAGATCGTGGAACATCACCACATCCATCCGGCGGCCTCCTCGCATCGTAGCGATCGCATCAGTCCAGCGCGCGCGAGTTCAGCGCGGCGAGCGCGACATGTCCGCCCGCGGTGGTCAGCCAGTGCAGGTGATAGGGTCGCAGGCAGACCGAGTCGGCGGCGGTGTATGACCGGCCGCAGAGGTGTTGGGCCAATCCCTTGATCACCCCTTCATGGGTGACGACCAGAATGCAATCGCCCGGCCAGCGGCCGGCGGCATCGATCAGCGCCTGCCGGCTGCGCTCCAACTGCTGGCGGCGCGACTCCCCCCCCGGCGGGCGAAACTCCCATCCAGCAGCCTCCTGGGCCGCCACGGCGTCCAGATCCTCAGCTCGGATCCGGGCGACCGTCCGGGTGGTCCAGCGGCCCCAGTCCAACTCCCGCAGCCGAATGTCGCTTTCGATCGGCAGGTTCAACTGCGCGTTGATGATTGCGGCGGTGGCCATGGCTCGGCCCGTGTCGCTCGCCAGAATGCGGTTCCAGGTGATCGACCGGAGCGCTCTCCCCCAGCGCTCGGCCTGCTGCTCGCCCTCGATCGTCAACGGGGAGTCCATCTGCCCCTGGACACGCCGTTCGCGGTTCCAGACCGTCTCGGCATGTCGAATGAGCCCGAAGCGGGTGACGGTCTCTTCGGGCTGCATCGATTCCCGACTGCAGCCGGCCGGATTCGAGTTGGGGAGCGAGGGCCATTTCATCGCCGGACCATTTCCTGAAGCACGGTTTCCATGGCGCGGTAGTTCTGGCGGATATCGTGGAACTGGCGCACATGGGCCTTGGCGTTGGCTCCCATCCGCCGCCGCAGATCGTCGTCCTGCAACAGCCGTTCAATGGCCGCGACGAACTGCCGGTCGTCGTACATCGGAACCAGCAGGCCGGTGACCCCGTTGCGAACGGCTTCCGGGACCCCGGCGTTTTCAAACGCGACCGCCGGCAGCCCGCAGGACTGGGCCTCCAGGTAGACCATTCCCAGAGATTCCTGAATGCCCGGAAAAACGAACAGGTCGGCGGCGCTGTAATACCGATATAGCTCGCCGCGATCGACCCGGCCGGCGAACAACGTCCGCTCCGAAAGCTCGGTTTGGGCCAGGCGCATGAGCCGCGCCCGCTCGCGACCGTCGCCGACGATGACCAGGCGCAATCGCTGTCCGCGCCGCTGCAACTCGCCGCAGGCACGGATGACCCAGGTCAATCCCTCGGTCTTGACACCCGGTCGAAACATGGCGACCGCCAGCACTACGGGCTCGTCGCCAGCCTGCCACGCCCTCCGCAGGCACTGACGCGCTTCGGGATCAAAGCTGAAGTCGTCTGGTTGAATCCCGGGCGCCACATAACGGATGCGTTCCCCCGGCAACAGCCGCTCCAGGTTGCGTCGATCGACCTGCTTGTTGGTAAAAATCCGCCGGGTCGCCAGCAGGGTCTTGCGGTTGAGATGGAACCCGGGCAGCGTCTTCCAGCTGCGCCGGCGCTTGGTGGAAAAGACGCCCTGAAAAAGGACATAGGGAAGGTTCATGCGGTCGGCGGCATACGGCCCCAACACATCCGGGGCCTTGTAATAGGAGTGGTAGCTGAGCCAGATGTCAAAACCCCGTCCGCTCAGCCTTCGGACCACTCGTTGTCGCTCCTGCAAAAGCCGGGGCCAAAGCCAGGGCTTCCAATAGATCCATCGGCAGCGCAGCGAGCTGACCGGGACGACATCATGACCGCGGAATCTTAAAAAATCGACGATGCCGCGGGCCGTCACCAGGTCCCCGGAAGGCTGGGGGTGGTCGATAGGTTTGAACGGCGCGTAGAAACAGATCTTCATTCGCTGCGTTACTGGAAATCCGGAAACCCGCTTTTCAGGAACCACGAACTCTTGTCCGAATCGAACTCCCAAACCTGCAAGTCCTCCAGGTTGCGCAGCTTGGGGTTGTCCTGTTTGAAATAAGTGATCCTCACGGTTTGAAGGACTTGCCGTTTGCCTTCGGTATAAGCGATCTGCAGGACCTCGTAATCCGCAACACGCACCTGAGCGGGCACCGCACCTCTCTCGATGGGAACACCGGCAGCCAAGTACGGTTTGGCCGCATCAAACTCGGACCAGCGGATGAGCCGTCCGTAGCGCTTGGACATGTCCTCGAAGAGTTCCTCCCTCCTGAAATCGAAGGTCGTCGCACAGGCCACCGAGAGCAGCGTCGCTATCATCGTCAGGCACGTTCTTCTCATGGCAATCCGTTTCGTCATCATTTCCCGATTAATCATTGGAGCCAGTTTAAACTATTCTCCTTGATTCGCCAAGCGATATTGCAGCGGCCATGGAAGCCGCGGCGTACGCGCGCCCTTCGGCTGCGATCTTCCTTCCGATGGGATGACCTCGCAAGAAACATTGACGAACCGCAATGGTTCAATTATTTTTGCTCCGGCAATAAAATTAGGTCTGCCTTCAGCTGGCGTTCGGCGGGGCGGGTTTTCGGCCGCAGCGCGCCGCCGCCATCCGTTCCACGAACCTGCAGACGGCAGCTAGCCCGCTTCATATGTGCCCGGACAGCCCCGGAGGACCGATGCCCACGCAGCCGCCAGCCGTCTCTGCCTGTCTGCAGTTCCTCTATAC
>JALOPB010000247.1 GCA_025454115.1 Desulfobacterales bacterium
CGAAAGCCGATTACCGGCCTATCCCGGCGCCTGGGTGGAAAAAAAGCCGTTCGGTTTTACCGTCCACTACCGGCAACTGGCGCCGGACCGGATCGAACCGCTGCGGGCTGAAATGGCGACCTTGCTGGAACCGCCCGCCGCCCGCCTGCACGTGCTGGACGGGCCGATGGCCATCGAGGTGGTGCCGGCCATCAACCGCGACAAGGGTACGGCGCTGCGCGCTATCGTCGCTGCCGGTGGCGAACCAGCCACCGTGCTGTACGCAGGCGACGCCGCCAACGACGCCCATGCGTTGGCCGCGGCGGCGGAACTGGGCGGCGTCGCGCTCGGCATCGGGCCGGAGCCACCGTTGGAAGCCGCTGATCGCCTGCCCGACCCCGCCGCCCTGACCGAACTGCTGGTCGCGCTGGCCGAGGCCCTGGCCACTTCCCCCGAAGAAGGAGACAGGCATGACTCTTAAGCGGAAGCACTGGAGCGGCATAGACGATCCCCGCTGGTACCAGGACGCCATCATCTACCAACTGCACGTCAAGGCGTTCGGCGACAGCAGCCAGGATGGCATCGGCGATTTCCGGGGCCTGATCCAGCGGCTGGACTACCTGCAGGAACTGGGGGGTGGATACCCTGTGGCTCATGCCGTTCTACCCCTCGCCCCTGCGGGACGACGGCTACGATATTTCCGACTACCAGAACGTCCATCCCGATTACGGCACGCTGGCCGACTGCCGGGCTTTCATCCGCGAGGCCCACGCCCGGGGGCTGAAGGTGATCACCGAGTTGGTGATCAACCATACCTCCGACCAGCATCCCTGGTTCCAGACCGCCCGCCGCGCTCCGCCCGGTTCGCCGGAACGGAATTTCTACGTCTGGAATGACGACGACCGGAAATTTCCGGAAACCCGCATCATTTTCACCGACACCGAGACGTCCAACTGGGCCTGGGACCCGGCGGCGAAGCAATACTACTGGCACCGGTTCTTCTCCCACCAGCCGGATCTGAACCACAACCATCCGGCGGTGGTGAGGGCGGTGATCAAGGTCATGCGGTTCTGGCTGGATCTGGGGGTGGATGGGCTGCGACTGGACGCCATTCCCTACCTGTGCGTGCGCGAGGGCACCCCCAACGAGAACCTGCCCGAAACCCACGCGGTGATCCGGCAAATGCGGGCGGTGGTGGACGCCCATTACCACGGACGCCTGTTTCTGGCCGAGGCCAATCAATGGCCGGAGGACGTGCGCGACTACTTCGGCGACGGCGACGAATGCCACATGGCCTACCATTTTCCGCTGATGCCGCGCATGTTCATGGCCATCGCCCAGGAAGACCGCCACCCCATCGTTGATATTCTCGAACAGACGCCGGACATTCCCGACGCCTGCCAGTGGGCGATCTTTCTGCGCAACCACGATGAACTGACCCTGGAAATGGTCACCGACCGGGAGCGGGACTACATGTACCGCACCTACGCCGCCGATCCCCGGATGCGCGTGAACGTCGGCATCCGCCGCCGGCTGGCGCCGCTGCTGGACAACGATCCCAGCAAGATCAAGCTGATGAAGAGCCTGTTGTTGTCCATGCCCGGCACCCCGATCATCTACTACGGCGACGAGATCGGTATGGGCGACAACATCTATCTCGGTGACCGCAACGGCGTGCGCACCCCGATGCAATGGAGTCCCGACCGCAACGCCGGCTTCTCTAGGGCCGACCCGCAACGCCTGTACCTGCCGCCGATCATGGACCCGATCTACGGCTACCAGGCGGTCAACGTGGAAGCCCAGCAACGCGAGCCAGCTTCCCTGCTGAACTGGATGAAGCGGATGATCGCGGTGCGCCGGTCCTGCCGGGCGTTCGGGCGCGGCCGGCTGGACTTGCTGAAGCCCGGCAACCGCAAGATTCTGGCTTACGTCCGAACGTATGCCGACGAGGTCGTGCTGTGCGTGGCCAATCTGTCGCGCTCGGCGCAGCCGGTGGAACTCGACCTCAAGCCGTACCGGGGACTGGTTCCGGTGGAAGTGCTCGGTCAGACCGCGTTTCCGCCGATCAGCGAGTTGCCGTATCTGCTCACGCTGCCCCGCCACGGGTTTTATTGGTTCCGGCTGACCCGGACCGCGTCGCCCGTTTGGCACGAGGAGGTGCTGCCGGGCCTGGAATTGCGGGTGCTGGTCCTGTTCCACGGCTGGAAGAGCTTCTTCCCCGACCAGGTCGAACCGGGGCGACGAGCGATGGCGGCGGCCCTGCACGAGCGGCTGGTCCGGGAGGTATTGCCGGAGTTCCTGCCGACCCAGCGCTGGTTCGCCGGCAAGGGTGGTGGAATCGAAAAAGTCGAGTTCGAGAAGTACGATCTCTGGCCCGACCGAAACGAATGGCTGCTGGCGCGGATCCGGGTCTGGCTGGCCGGACGCCCGGAGCCGCAGGACTACGGGCTACCGCTGGCGCTGGCATGGGAGGACGACAGCGACGAAAAACTGCGGCCGCTGTGGCCCTATGCCCTGGCCAAGGTGCGGGTCAGGACCCGGATGGGTCTGCTGTACGGCGCTTTCGCGGACGAGCGGTTCTGTCAATACCTGGTCGGCATGATCGCGCGCGGCGCCCGGCTTCCGCTGGGCCAAGGCTGGTTGCGATTCTCGGCCACGCGGCTGTTCGCCGAACTGGCCGGCGACGCTCCCGAATCGTTGCCGGCCAAGCGACTGGCGCTGGACAGCAGCAACACCACCATCACCTTCGGCGACCGATTGCTGATGAAAGCCTATCGCCGCTTGCAACCCGGCATTAACCCCGAACTGGAAATGGGCCGGTTCCTGACGGAAATCGCTTTCCCCCACATCGCGCCGCTGGCCGGGGCGCTCGAATATGAAAGCGAGGGCGGCGACCGCACGACGCTGGTGCTGCTGCAAGGCTTCGTCGCCAATCAGGGCGATGCCTGGAGCTACACGCTGGATTATCTCAACCGCTTCCTGGACGATTGCCGGCAGGGAACGGGAGCGGTTCGCGCCGCTGGCGACCACGCGCACGCTCCCTATCTGCTGTTCGCCGCCACCTTGGGCCGGCGTACCGGGGAATTGCATCGGGCGCTGGCGCAAACGACCGGCGATCCGGCTTTCGATCCCGAGCCGATCACGGCGGTCGATGTGGCGCAATGGTCGGACCGCATCCGCACGGAGATGGAGACGACGTTCGCACGGCTGCAACAGGCCCGAGGCCAGCTTCCGGAACTGGCCCGGTCGCTGGCCGAACAGGTGCTGGAACTCCGAGGCGCGGCTTCCGCACGGGCGGCGCCAGTCGAGATGCTGACCCCGCAAGCCATGAAGACCCGCTATCACGGCGACTACCACCTCGGTCAGGTGCTGGTGGCCAGGGACGACGTCATCATCATCGATTTCGAGGGCGAACCGTCGCGGTCGCTGGCGGAGCGCCGCGCCAAGCATTCGCCGTTGCGGGACGTGGTCGGCATGTTGCGCTCGTTCGACTATGCCGCTCATGCCGCCCTGCGCCAGGCCACCGCCGACGGAACCTGCGACCGGGCGGCGCTGTCGCCGCATCTGGATGAGTGGGAACGGCAAATCCGGGCCGCGTTTTGGGAAGGCTACGTCGCCGCCGCCGGGGACAGTCCCGGGTATCCCACCGATCCCGATCACGCGAAGGTGCTGCTGGACCTGTTCGCCTTGGAAAAAGCTTGCTACGAACTCCGCTACGAACTGGATAACCGCCCCGACTGGGTCGAAATCCCGCTCGGAGGACTGCGCGAACTGTTATCGCGACCGACGAACGATGAGGCACCATGAAACGACCCGGAATTCTCGTATTCGCAATATTGTCTTTCCACCTTGGAACTGGACAGAATTTAACATCAGGCCTTTGTTTCTGAAATTAAAACTTAAAACTTAAAACTTAAAACCTCTACAACACCGCTTCAGAATCGATCATTCGAAATGAGATCTACCGTGCTGACGAAATGGCTGTCCGGCCTGTTTTAGGTAGCGGTGACGATCTTTATGGCAACGAGCACATCGTGGACAATGACCGGAAAGCAATTACTTTAGATTGATAACCTTAGCAGGCTGATGGCTTTAGCGGGAAAAAACAATGCCGACATGCCATGATTTGCGCGTCCGACGCCGCGAACTGCTGGATGAATTGGAGCAAATAGAGGCAACGGTCGCCGAGTTGACCGTGATGCTGGACGGCAACGCCGAACCGATGCTGGAGGAATTCATCGAACATTGCGAACACCGAGCTTGGCTGCAACGCCAACAAGCTGGCGTGTTGGTGATGCTGAATGAAACAGAACGGGCGCTGCTGGCGTTCGGCGAGTCGGTAAGCTGGCGAGATTAGGCGTTGGCGTGCGTTTCCGGCCATGGATTCGCGCGCGTCGGGACTGTATGGGCCATTTACTTCAACAAGGGCAGATGACCCGGTTCAGCCATGCGGGTCAAGGTCGTCATCCCTTCGGTTTTTTTATGCGCCGGCAACCCTTGAGGAAACTTGCGGGCCGCGTATTATCTAATTATCGGTTATAACCGCCAGACTGAACGCTGCGCCTTACCGCGCCGTCGTTGACCCACTAATCAACTACCCGTTTTTGACGCCACACGAACCCCATGAGTAAGGAATATTCACCACTATCCCCTGACCAGGATGACGGCACGGTGGTCGAGTCGGAGAAACCCGCACTCAAACCGCCGCCGATGTACAAAGTCATCCTGCTGAACGATGACTACACGCCCATGGATTTTGTGGTGCGGATTCTCGAACACTTTTTCGCGATGAGTCGGGAAAAAGCCACTCAGGTGATGTTGCATGTCCATACCCGTGGCCGGGGAATCTGTGGAGTCTTCACCCACGATATTGCGGAAACCAAGGTCGTGCAGGTCAATGAATTTTCCCGTCGGCACCAACACCCATTGTTGTGTACGATGGAAGAAGCCTAAATCCGCAACCCCAGCGCAAGAGGTATGAAGTATGTTGAGCAAGGAACTGGAATTTTCCATCAATCTTGC
>JALOPB010000028.1 GCA_025454115.1 Desulfobacterales bacterium
ATGAAAGCCGGCGTGATCGATCCCACCAAAGTGGTGCGGTTTGCCGCGCAAAACGCCGTGTCGGTGGCCGGCTTGATGCTGACCACGGAGGCCATGATCGCGGACAAGCCGGAAAAGAAGAAGAAGGGCCCGGCCGCTCCGCCCATGGATGACGACATGTATTGATACAGCTTCCTAAAACGGCCAATCTCGGCGTTGCGCTTCATCTCGCGGGCGCTGCGGCGTGCGCAAAGTTCGCCTCGCGCCGCGAGATTCGCGCGCCTTGATCTTGGTCGTTTTTATGAACCTGTCAAATTCTTTCAGAAACGTACTGGTAAAAACCAGAAGGCGGCGTCAGCCGCCTTCTGGTTTTTATAGGGAGCGGATCTCCTGGCGCATGAACACGATGTACGACAAGGCAAAGCAGACCACGGTGATCGCCAGCAGCGAAATCAGGTGCGGCATCACCACCCCGGAGAACCGTGTCATGGAAATGGCCTCCAGCGGTCCCACCGGCAGCGTCGAGCGAGTGGACTTGCGCAGGGGGTCGATTACGGTCGCCGTGGCGTCGGAATAAAGCTCCATGGGTGATGCGAGCACCACGTATTTCACCAGTTCGACCCGGCGCGCGGCGGACTGCGGGTTGAGTTCGGCATCGCTGGCCAGTGTGTTGGCCAGAATGCTGGCGCCGATCGTGACAAAGAAGGAGAAGAAGATCCATACCGCCAGACTCGCCAGCGCGGAGGTCGCCGTGCTACGAAACACAATCGAAAACAGGATGGCGACCCCCAGCCAGAAAGCGATGTAGACGATGCTGATTATCAGATAGACGAAGATGCGGCCGATTTCCTCGATCCCGGGGACGATCCCGACCAGGATCAGCCCCAGGCCAGTGATCACGAGCACGATGGACAGGAGCATGACTCCGATCAGGACGACGCCAGCCAGGAATTTGGCGTTGATGACCACGTCGCGATAGATCGGCTGGGCCAGCAGTTTACTCAGGGTTCCCTCATTGCGTTCGCGGTTGATCGAGTCAAACCCCAGGATGAGGCCGACCAGCGGCCCGAAAAAGGCTACGAACTGCACCAGGGAAAACATGGCTGCCGGTTCGGTGAACAGCATCAGGAAGACGAACTGGGGCTTGAGCTGCCCTTCCGCCTCCCGGATCCTGATTCCGACCATGTAGGCGGTGATGAGGCTCACCATCGCGATCAGAGCGAAGAGAATGGCGAAGCGGTAGCTGGCAAAATGATCCGCCAGTTCCTTTTTCAAAATGGCGGTAAGACCCTTCACGGCTGCCCCTCCAGGAAGTACTTCATGTAGATTTCTTCGAGAGTGAACTCCTCGCGATCCACGCCGAACTTTTCGCGGGCGAGCTGGTCGATCGGCCCGTTGGCGACCATGCGGCCCCTGATCATGATTCCCACGCGATCGCAGATCTTCTGCACCTGGTGCAACTGGTGGCTCGAAAGCAGGATGGTCATACGCTGCTCGCGGGCCAGTCGCTGAATCAGGTCGCTGATCCGCTGGGTGGCGTCCGGATCCAGTCCCAGAGTGGGCTCATCCAGAAAGGCCACCCGGGCATCCTTGATCAGCAGTTCGGCGATCCCCAAACGCTGGCGCATGCCGCGGGAGAAGGCGCTGATTTTCTTGGGTGGGACTTCGTCCGCCAGGCCCACCTCCACCAGGGCGTTTTCGATGCGCGCCTCCGCCTCGCGGCGGGCGATTCCGTTCAAATCCGCAACGAACCGCAGCATCTGCCGTGCGGTCAGGTCGGAGTAGAACCCCATGTTTTCCTGCAGGTAGCCGACCCGGGACTTGACGTGGATCGGTTCGCGGACGGGGTCGATATCCAGGATGCGCGCCCGCCCGCTGGTGGGTTCGGTCAGCCCCAGCAACATCAGCAGAGTGGTGGTTTTACCGGCACCGTTGGGCCCCAGGAAGCCGAAAATTTCGCCTTCGTTCACGGTGAAGGTCAGACGGTCCACGGCCACCTGATGTCCGTAGACCTTGGTCAGATCCTCAGTAGCAACGACCGGTGCGGGCGTCATGATCAGCGCCTTCCGAGCATGCGGAACAGGCCGAACAGGCCGGCGACCACGGCCATGATGATGCCGATGCCGATCCAGCCCCAGGCGCCGGACGCTTTCACGCTCGTCCGGAATTCCAGCGTCTTGGACGCTTTTTCACCTTCGACCTTGACGCCGACCGAATAATCCCCCACCAGCGCCTCTTCGTAGGGTGTGATGATCATCTCGACCTGCTTGAGGGCGTTGGGTTCGATCTGATCGATGCGCTCCGGCTTGAATTCGATTTTCCAGTTCTCGGGCTTGAACGTCATGAACTTGATGTCGTGGTTGACGGCGCTGCCCGTGTTCTTTACGAAAAAGGACACATTCGCCGACGTTCCCTGCCGTGCCTCCAGAGACAGCAGGCCGGAAGACGTCCCGGCATCCAGGGCATAGGTTCCGGTCAGCGTCACCGTCAGGTTGGCCTCGGTTTTGGCTTCCCCGGAGCTGACCCGCAGGCTGATGGGGTATTCGCCGGCAGGGGAATTGGGGGCCGGCTTGACCTCAACGGCGATGGTCTGGCTTTGGTTGGCCTTGAGCCGGATGCTGGAAATATATTTGGTTTCATAAGCCGGTTTGAAATTGATGTCCCAGCCCTTGGGCCCTTGAGCGAAGAGGTCGAAGATGGCCTCCCGGTCCAGCCGGCTGTCCACTTCCACCGAGAACTCGAAGGCAGCATCCGAGGGACCGCGAATCACCGGATAGGATGTGGTCAGCTTCACTCCCTGATCCTTATCCGAGGCCTCCTGCTCCGGAGCCAGCGTGATGTTAATTTGCTGGGCCATTTTGAATCGACCATCCCGGGTCTGCGCCTCCACCAGGAACGTGTAGTCCCCCGGCGGGAGCTGCTTGTCCGGAACGGCCTCAAAGGTCAGGCTCTTTTTGTCGTCGGCTGGAACATGAACGCCGGTCACGGCATAGCGATAGGTTTTGATCCTGGTTTTCCATCCGTCTGGCGTTTGCGCCACCCGGACATCCAAGGTCTCGTCGGTGCGGCCCTTGTTGACGAAGGTGAGATCCATGCTGACTTCTTTGCCTTGCGCAGCGATAACGCCAGGGTATTCCGGCGCCATGAGGATGAGCCGTTCGGGTTTTGCGGCGGTATCCGCTTTTTCGGCGCAAAGCGCAGGAAAAGCGACGATCGCGAGAATGCCAAGTGCAATGAAACCGACGGTCGGATGAATCCTGTGCATCGTGCGTTGACCTCCTTGATGTTCCGGCGGTTGGCTCCGCCCGGAACATGTATCCATCTGGTTGCGGGTGTACGACGAAACGTCTTGATCGCGCTGCGCGTCCCGGCGGTGCGGCCGAGGCGTATATCGAAATGGCGGAGCCGGTAGCGTTGAAATTTTAATCACCGTGATCCGGCTGTCAAGGCGTTGGGCGCTCCTGAGTGCAACCGGCGCGGGAGTCGCACGGGTTGCGGGATCCGGATGAAACTGATATCCCAATCCGTATGCCTGCGTCTGAACTTGAATCCTTGCTTTCCGATCCGGCCGGACTCATGTCGCGGATCATTCGGGCGCTGGATGCACACGCATCCGGAACGGCCCTGTTCGATGCCGGCGCAGCGGACCTGGCAGCGACCTCGGCTGTTTTGCTGCTTATGAGCCGCGGCGGGGAAGGGGCGGAACCGCCGGACGACATCTGTCTGATTTTGAACAAACGTTCCGCGCAGGTTCGCCAACCGGGAGACCTTTGTTATCCGGGCGGCAGCGTGTCCGCGCGGTTTGATTTTAACGCCGCGCGGATGTTGGCGCTGCCCTTTGGACCGCTAGGCCGCTGGCCCCGGTGGAAAAGTTGGCGCCGGGAGCGGCGGATCGAGTCGCGCTGGTTGGCGCTTTACTTTGCCACCGCCCTCCGGGAAGCCTTCGAAGAGATGCGGCTCAACCCCTTGCGGGTGAAATTTCTGGGGCCGCTGCCGCATCATCGTCTGGTTCTATTTCGGCGTTTGATTTATCCTCTGGTGGCTTGGGCCCCGCGGCAGCGCCGGTTTAAACCCAACTGGGAAGTGGCGCGCATCGTGAGGATTCCGCTGCGCCGTCTCCTGGATCCGGAGCACTACATCCGTTACCGATTGACCATGGCCCTGCCGCCCCGGGCGAGCGAGCAGGTTCGCGAAGTGCCGGCCTTCCGCTTTCGATCGTGCTCCGGCCATGACATCCTGTGGGGGGCAACGTTTCGGATCACCATGGCCTTTCTGAAGCTGGTATTCGGTTTTGAGCCCCCGGCCATGGAGAGTCTGCCGCAAGAAGACGGGCATCTGGGGAAAGGCTATCTGACCGGCGAGCGCGCGTTGCTGTCGCGGTCCGGCTGATTCTGCCCCCTAGCGGCAGCCCAGCTGAGGGCGGAGGCATATTGACGCCGGATCGGGCTTGTGCCGATACGACGGAGCCCGCATGCCATATGGTACGGAGCGCTGGCTGGTGCCGCCAGCCCCATATTGGAATTGATGTTGTTCCGGTTGGCATGCTTCGGATTTTTTATTTGTTTCCGGTTGTTCCGGGTTGGGTGACTGAACGATGCCGAATCAAACGCCGTGCCCGTTGGTGGTCGGGGAATCAGCCATTCATGGCAAAGGTTGCTACGCCGGTGAGTTTATCGCTGCCGGTGCGTTTATTATCGAATATGTGGGCGAGCTCATCCCGGCCGAAGAGGCCTACCGGCGCGAGCAGGATCCGACGCGAAGCGGGATCTACACGTTCTGGACCGGTGACGAATGGGCGATCGACGGATATCGGGAGGACAACACCGCGCGCTTTATCAATCACTCATGCGCGCCCAACTGCGACTATCGGATCGAGGGCCAACATGTGCTGATTTATGCCGCGCGCGACATTGCCGCGGGCGAGGAACTCAGCATCGACTACAGCTACGGCGCGGACGGTGAGGTCGTTCCGTGCGCGTGCGGTGCACCCGAATGCCGGGGCCGGATTAACTCCATATAGAATCGGGGCAACGCCATGAGTGAGACTCCCATCATCTTCGCTTTACTGGCACTGATTTATGCCATCATCATGTTCCTGCTGCCTTTTTTCATTATGCGCATTCGTCGCGAGGTGATCGCTATCAACCAGAAAATGAGCCGCGTCGAGGACCTGCTCGTTCAACTTGCAGGCAAGCCGCCTCTGGCTTCGGCGGCCGCTCCCAAAACCGACGACCGGGAACGACTCTTGAAGGTTTGCGAAAACTGCGGACGCAAGAATGCGATTCGGGAAGTCAAATGCGTCGGTTGTGGTGACGTTTTACAGTGAAATTGGCATGAGACGCCATTCCGGCGATAGTCGTCCTCAAACGGATTCGGCCGTTCCACCTTCCCGACGAAGGCCCGGCAGCGGGTTGGGGAAAGAGGCTGGTCCCGGCCGATCAGCTGCTGGCGTGGGTCGATGAGGCACTCGATCGCCTCCAGGGTTGCAGCGATCACGCAGGCATGCCGATGAGGAGTGGTGGATCAAAAGCGAAGAGGCTGGAGATGAAGGGAATCTCCAGCCTCTTCGTTTTTGATTATGGTAGGCGCTGCTGGATTTGAACCAGCGACTTCTACCGTGTGAGGGTAGCGCTCTCCCGCTGAGCTAAGCGCCCGGAATCGGCTGTCGAATTTCTTCTTACGTGGTTCCCTCTTCGAAATCAAGTTTTTTTTCGGAGCTCTCGTCCACAGGGACGATGGGCTTCGGTGCCGCCGCTTCTTCGATCGCATCAGCGGCGGCGGCTTCGCTGTCCGCTTCCACCGGCTGACCGTCCGCCGGCTCCTCCGCGATCGGCTCGGCGCTGGGTTCCGGCGCACCGGCTTCCTCGTCCGGCTCGATCGCGATGTTGCCGCGCATTTCCAGGGGCGCCTTGCCGAACTCTTCGATTTCCTTCGGCGTGGGCAGATCCTTCAAGTCCTTCAGATCGAACGTTTCCAGGAATTTCCGGGTGGTGGCGTAGATCAGCGGCCGGCCGGCGATCTCCTTGCGGCCCAGCACGCGCACCAGCTTGCGCTCCAACAGCTGCCGCAGCACGCCGCCGCAATCCACCCCGCGGATATGCTCCACGTCAGAGCGGATGACGGGCTGCTTGTAGGCGATGATGGCAAGGGTTTCCAGAGCGGCGCGGCTCAGGCGCACCGGCTTGGGATCGACCAGCCGTCGGATCCAGGCGGTATACTCCGGGCGCGTGCGGAATTGATAGCCGCCGGCCACTTCCGCCAGATAGAAGCCGCCTTGGCGCGATTCGTAGTCGGCTTTCAGCGCCGCCACGGCTTCGGCGATGGCCCCGGCCTCCGCTGGTTCCAGAATCTTCTTGAGCCGTTCCGGGCCGAGCGGTTCATCCGCAACGAACAACAGACTTTCAACGATGTTCTTGAGGTCCTGCATTATTGGTAGAATATCCTGATGATGCCCGAGGTTACATGCTGGACGAGGCGAATGAGGGCGAGCTTGACCATTTCCAGTATCGCCAGAAAGGTGACGACGATCTCGCCCCGCGTGGGGTGTTCGGGAAACAGCTCAAAAAAGGTGAGCGAGCCGCGTGCTTCCAGCAGGTCCGCGATTTGCGAAATTCGTTCCTTGACCGAAATCGTGTCGGCGGTGAACTCGATGCGCGCCTCGTCCGGCAGCCCGGAAAGGATCCGCTGAAAGGCGTCGATCAGTTCGAACAGCCCGATCTTGATCACCTCGTCGTCCGTTGGGGCCGCAGCCAGTGCCGCGGAGCTCGTCGGCCGGGTAAACGTATCCTCTCCCAACAGGGGCCGTTCCGCGAGTTGCTCCGCAGCGGACTTGAGCTGCAGGTATTCGATCAGCGGTCGGACGATCGCCTGCCGCGGATCCTCGTCTTCCCCTTCCTCCTCGGCGTGAATCGGCAGGAGCATGCGGGATTTAATTTGGGCCAGGGTGGAGGCCATGACGACGAACTCCGCGGCATATTCGACGCTCAAGGCCCTAAGCCATTCGATATATTGGAGGTACTGTTCGGTGATGAGCGCGATCGGGATATCGTATATATTGATTTCATTCTTCTTGATCAGATGGACCAGTAGATCCATGGGGCCCTCGAAGATATCCGAGAGCTTCACCCGATAGGGTCCGTCCGTCAAGACCTCGTGTTGTTCGCTCACCGGGATCCCGTCCTTAAAGCTTAATGGCGGCGCGCACGTCTTCCATGGTCTGCCGGGCGGTCTGCCGGGCGTGGTCGTTGCCGGCCGAGATGATTTCTTCCACGAGGCGGGGTCGCTCTTGATAAAAAAGCCGTCGCTCGCGGATGGGATCCAGGAAGGCGTTTAGGTGTTGGGCCATGAGCTTTTTGCACTGCACGCAGCCGATGTCGGCGCTGCGGCAACGTCGGTTGACGTCCTGGACCACCTCCGGCGGGGAGTAGAGCTTGTGAAAGTCGTACACATTGCAGATTTCCGGGTCGCCGGGATCGCTCTTGCGCATGCGCTGGGGGTCGGTGACCATGCCGGCCACCTTGGCGGCGACCGCTTCCGGCGAGTCCGACAAGAAAATGGCATTGCCGTAGCTCTTGCTCATCTTGCGGCGGTCGGTGCCCAGCAGTTTCGGGGTTTCGGTCAGAATGACCTCCGGCTCCGGGAAAATCGGCCCATAAAAATAATTGAAACGGCGGGCGATTTCGCGTGTGATTTCCACATGCGGCGCTTGATCCACGCCGACCGGTACGCCATAGGGTTTGTACATGATGATGTCGGCGGCCTGCAGTACGGGATATCCCAGAAACCCGAAGGTGGAGAGATCCTTATTGTTGAGCTGCTCGATCTGGTCCTTGTACGTCGGATTGCGTTCGAGCCAGGGCACCGGCGTAATCATCGACAGAATCAAAAACAGCTCGGCGTGTTCCTTGATCCGGGACTGGATGAAGAGGGTGCTCTTTTCCGGAGTCAGTCCGGCACTCAGCCAATCGAGCAGAATGTCATCGGTAAACCCCCGGATCCCACCGGGGGTTTCATAGTCACTGGTCAGGGCATGCCAGTCTGCGACGAAAAAGAAACAGTCGTATTCATCCTGCAGGCGCACCCAATTGGCCAGGGCGCCGTGATAGTTTCCCAAATGCAGCGGACCGGTGGGCCGCATGCCGCTTAATAGCCGCTTTTTCATGAGAGGTGATGGACTCCTTCGTATGGTTCGATTGGGCGGCCGTCCTTATGCGCTCAGGCAGCATCCCCGCGCCTGGAGTTCGGCGCGGGCAAATGCCAATTCATCCTCATGAGACTCCAATCGACCGTTCAATTTGGCAGTGAAAACGGCTTGAAGCACTTCTCGGTAGATCGGTCCGGGGCTGACTCCGAGGCGCTTTAAATCTTCCCCTCTGAGGGAGATCGACACCCGACGCAGATTCGTAAAATAAAGCGAGATCGCTTTTTTGACCCGTTCATGTTCGGTGGCCGCCATCATGAACAGGATCAGCTCCGTTCGCAGGCCGGTCAACCGGTGGTGGAGCGTGCTGTTGTCAACCGGCAGGTGGCGTGCCAGCCAGTGCAGGGACTCCAGGGCTTTCGCACGGCCGGCGACGCAAAGCGTTTCCTGCCGAGGCGTCAGCTCAAGGCGCCGGCAGATCGCTTGGGCCTGCGGCCGAGTGCAACGGTGGAGCAGGGCCAGAAAATAAACGGCCCACTTCATATAGGATTCATCCAGAAAAAGCAAATCGTGCCATGCGACGACCTGTCGAACCGCGTTCAGCAGAGCAATTCCCTGCGGGTCGCACGCCAACGCCGGGTGGATGATTTTGAGCAGATCGAAATCATTCAAGCGGGCGACGGCCGCTGCCGGATGGTCCTCCTGCAGGATCTGCTGTAGTTCGTTGAACATCCGCCGGCCGGACAGCTCGCGGAAAAAGTCCATGCCCACGGCATTCTGGATCAGACCGGCGGTCAGCCGGCTGATGACGAAGCCGAAGCGCTGTTCGAAGCGGATGGCCCGGAACACCCGCGTCGGATCTTCCACGAAGCTCAGGTTGTGCAGGACGCGGACGGATTTCTCCTTGATATCCTTTTGGGCGTTGAAGAAGTCGATCAGCAAGCCAAAGCGATCCGGGTTCAGTTGGATGGCCAACGTGTTGATGGTGAAGTCGCGGCGATAGAGGTCCAGTTTGATGGAGCTCATTTCCACCACCGGTAGGGCCGCAGGGAACTTGTAGTATTCCATGCGGGCGGAGGCCACATCGATTTTAAAGCCATCCGGATAGATGATCACCGCCGTGCCGAATTTATCATGGGTGTGGATGCGAGCGCTGGAAATCTGAGTGTAGCGCCGGGCGAACGCGATTCCGTCGCCCTCGATCACGATGTCGATATCCTCGTCCCGGCGATACAAAAAAAGATCGCGCACGAATCCACCCACCACGTAAGCGCTGAACCCCAGCGAAGCGGCCACCGCGCCGATCTCGTGAAGTACCTCCAGCAGGCGCGGCGGCAGTCGTTCGTGCATAAAGCGGGTCACATTGCGCGTGCGCGGGCTGAAGGACTCGCGCAGCGGTTCGGTGGACGTACCGGACTCCGAACGTCCCTGACCCACGAGCACATTCAGCAGGTCGGTCCGCGTGATCACCCCGGCGATCTGCCCGCCCTCCATGACCGGTAGAATGCGCTGTTTGTTCTCGATGATCTTCTTCTGGATTTCGGGCAGGGCGGCATCCGGTCCGACGCTGGCCACTTCCGTGTTCATGTATGTGCGCACCGACACGGCGCCGAGTTTGTGGAAGAGCGCCTTTTCGATCACCTGTCGTGTAATGTAGCCGCGCAGTTCGGCGCGGCCGTCGGTTTTTTCGATGACCAGCAGCGCATTAACATTGTAGCGCGTCAGCAGATGGTTGGCGTGTTCGCAGGAAACGTCCAGTTCAACCGAAATGGCCGGCGACGACATCAAATGCCGGGCCAGCCGCCGGGCTTTGATGGTCTCATATAAAATTTCCAGCAACTGGTTTTCAGTCTGGGTCAAGGTCTGGTCTTTGACGGCGGCGGCCGCCGCATAGGGATGACCGCCGCCTCCCAACCGGCTTAAAATGATCGCAACATCCACCTCCTCGATTCGGCTGCGAGCTACGATATAGATCTTGGATTCCATCAAGGCCAGCGCAAAAATGACGTCGAGGTTTTCCATCTTGGCCATCTTCTGCACCAAGAAGGCGAAGTCCGGTACGTAGGTTTCAAGCGCAATGCTGGTCATGACCACGTCGACGCCGTTGACGTTCGAACGGACGGCCGCCTGGATCATGTCGTTGAGCAGGGCCACCTGATCGGGGTTCAGCTCGCGGGCGATCAGATCGGAGACGACGTTCAAATTGGCACCCTTGGACAGTAGAAAGGCGGCCGCCAGAAAATCCCGGTCGGTCGTGGAAGCGAAGGTGAAGGATCCGGTGTCTTCGTATAACCCCAGACACATGATCGTGGCCTCGTCGGAAGTGATTTCCGTCTCCCGAGCACGAATCGCTTCGATCAAGAGGGTAACATTGGCGCCGGTCGGCTCACAGACCTCGACGTTGCCGCGGATATCGTTTTCGGAGGGGGGGTGATGATCGAAAATATGGATTTCGACATCGGGCCGGCCGACCAGCTCGGCGAGCTTGCCGATGCGTCCGATGTGGCGGGTGTCCACCAGCACCAGCCTGCGAACCTGATCGAGGTCGATGGAGTTGATGTCCGCCATGTTAAAAAGATAAACCATGGAGCTGATGAAAAAGTTTTTCAGATTTTTTTCTTGAGAACCTGGAAATACGACACGCGCCCCGGGAAAGAGCTTTTGGGCGGCCAGAAGCGAGGCCAACGCGTCAAAATCTGCATTGATATGGGTCGTAATGACCGTCTGCGCGGGGGGATGGTTGAGTCGGGTCAAGGTGCTCGATACCTGCTTTTTCGGCTCCGTAGCAATCAACGCGCTCGGCTAAAGCGGTTATATCGTCATCAGCCTACCATATCCATTTACGAAAGCCAAATTGCCTTGATGTCGGAGAAAACCAGGTTTGATTCTTATTACAACTATTTTATATCATTTAAAAAAATTATGGGTCCCATGCACAATCTGCCGGCGGCGCCAGGTTGCCCGTTATCGCCTCCCGGGCCGGCCCCAAATTCCTCAAGTTTTTTAAGCCGCAGCCGATAGATATTCCAACGCCTTCAGGGAGGATTTGCGCATGCCAGTCTATCAGTGGATCGGTAAAAATCGCTCAAACAAGGTTCAGAAGGGTGAAATGGAAGCCCAGAACGAGGACGCCGTTCGCGCCAGCCTTCTTCGCCAGAAGATCACCCCCAGCCGAATCAAACAAAAGCCGAAGGACCTGTTTGGGAACGTCCGTTTTTTGCAGCCGAAGGTCAAAGAAAGCGACGTCATTCTCTTTGCCAGGCAGTTTTCGACGATGATTGATGCCGGTCTGCCCATCATCCAATGCCTCGACATTCTATACAACCAGCAGAACAACTCCACTTTTAAAAAAATGTTGAAACAGGTCAAGGAGTCCGTTGAAGGGGGGGCCACCCTGGCAGAGGCGCTCAAGAAATTTCCAAAGCACTTTGATGATCTGTTCGTCAACATGGTGGCCGCCGGTGAAGCGGGAGGGATTCTGGATGCCATATTACGACGATTGGCCGGTTACATGGAGAAGGCCGCCCGGCTGAAGTCGAAAGTTAAAGGAGCCATGACCTATCCCCTGGTGACCCTGGCCATTGCGGTGATTGTCTTGGCGGTCATTCTGATTTTCGTCATCCCGGTCTTCGAGGAAATGTTCGCCGATTTCGGCAGCGAACTGCCCGTACCCACTCAGGTGGTGGTGGCCATGAGCGACATGGTGAAGTCCAAAATCCTATATATTATCGGTGCGGCGATCCTGTTCATGATCGCGTTTAAAAAATATTACGCGACCGAGAAGGGCCGAGATGCGGTCGACGCCCTGATGCTGAAACTGCCTGTCTTTGGGATGCTGTTGCGCAAGGTTGCGGTGGCGAAGTTCTCGCGCACCATGGGCACCATGCTGGGCAGCGGCGTGGCTATTTTGGAGGCCTTGGACATCGTCGCCAAGACCGCCGGGAATCGAACGGTTGAAAAAGCGATTTACAACGTGCGCTCCGGGATTGCCGAAGGCCGAACGATGGCCGACCCACTGAACGAGAGCGGCGTGTTTCCGCCGATGGTTTGCCAGATGATATCGGTGGGTGAATCCACCGGCGCGCTGGATGCCATGCTGGAAAAAATCGCCGATTTTTATGACGAGGAAGTCGACCAGGCGGTGGAAAACATGACCGCTCTGATCGAACCGGTCATGCTGGTTTTTCTTGGAGTGACCATCGGTGGCCTGGTGGTCGCGATGTATCTGCCGATTTTCAAGATGGCCGGCGCGATCAGCTAGATCGCGTAGCGGACTGCGTCTAGTGTCCAAAAACCGAGAGGGCCTAAAGACCGTATGACGTTAAACGGTGTTTAGGCCTTTTCTGCCGGGCCCGCAGGACAGCCACATGAATCCTGAACGCGACCTAAAAAATTGGCTCCAGAAGCTGATGGGCGCCCGGATCCTTTTTTCCTGCCTGCTGCTCGGCTCCACGGCCTTTCTGGAATGCTATCGGCCGCGTCTCCAGGACGCCGCACCGTTACATATCCTCTACGGCCTGAACGGCGTCATCTTTTGCTTATCGCTGGCCTATGCGATCGCGTTGAAGCGGAGCGAAAACCTGCGGCCGCTCGCTTATTGGCAAACCGTCATTGACAGCCTTCTGGTAACCGTCATACTGTATTTGACCGGCGGTTTTTCAAGCCTGTTTTCCTTCCTGTACCTGGTGGTGGTCGTTTACTCCAGCCTGCTGTTGCCGCGCCGAGGCACGGTGTTGATCGCCGCGCTTTGCGGCATTCAGTTCGGCCTCATGGTGGATCTGGAATACTACGGGTTTTTGAATCCGTCGGACAGCCCGGGCTATGCGCTGGCCGCGGTTTACGGCGGGGATCAGGCACTCTACAAAATGGTGATCATCATGATCGCCTGCATCGTGGTCGCCTGGTTGAGCAGTTTCTTATCCGAGCAAGCCCTGAATACCCGGCGGGAGTTGCGGGTCATGGAGCAACATGTCAAGCGGGTGGAGAAAATGGCCGCCATCGGCGAGATGGCCGCCGGTTTGGCGCACGAGATTAAAAACCCGCTGGCCTCCATCACCGGCGCGATCGAACTGTTGCGAGACGACCTTCGCCCCGATCCCGACCATGACCGCTTGATGCAGATCGTTCTGCGTGAAGCCGACCGGTTAAGTTCATTGGTGGGCAATTTCTTGCTGTATGCTAGGCCCCCCTGCGGGAAACCCGAAGCCATCGACTTGGAGAAAGTCTTGCGCGAGACCGCCGAACTTTTCGGGAAGAAAGGTGCCGCGAACCATCGGATCGCGATTCGTGTAAATGCGCAGCCTGGAATCTGGATCGGGATGGATTCCGCCCACTTAAAACAGGTACTCTGGAACCTGCTCATCAATGCCGCCGAAGCCATCGAAGAACAGGGCGAAATTCGAATCGAGCTGATTACCATCAAAGACCGCCAAGCCTGCCTGCGGGTCTGCGATACCGGCACCGGAATGCAGCCGGAAACACTCCAGTCGATTTTTGATCCGTTTTTCACCACGAAGCCAAACGGTACCGGGTTGGGACTTTCCATCGTCCATCGTATCCTTGATGCGTATGGCTGTCGATTGGCTGTCGACAGCACGCCATCCCGCGGAACCGCATTCAGCGTCTATTTCCGACAGATTGAACGACCTGGCGCATCCATGCTTTCCCAGAGCAAAGCCGCCATTATTCTTGACAGCCCTTCACAAATAAGCTACTGAAAAAATTTAAACTTGTATCGGCATTCGTGCAGCGGGCCGCGGTAAGCGGCTTTTCGGAGAAGCATCACTTTTTTGCTTGGGCGGCTGCAGGCGTGGCCTTATGTATCGGGCCGGCAACCCGCGCGAGCGGGCGGCATATCCCTGCCGGAGCGACCGGCCCAAGACCAGAGCCGATGGACCCCGGCAAGCCTGAAGGCGGCTCCATTCCATTTGTGCCTCCCGCTCTGACCGCCCATTCCAATCGGGAATCAGCTATCGGAGAATATGGATACCATCAGCGACGTCATTCAGAAGCGTTTCGAAAAAATCGATGCCCTCAAGCGCAATGGAATCAGTCTGTATCCGAACGATTTCAGTGTGTCTCATTCCCTCGGTGAAATTGCATCGATCGTTGAAACCGCGCCAGGAACCCTGACCGAGCAAGGTCCTTTCTTTGAGATTGCCGGGCGACTCATGGCGGTCAATCACTTCGGCAAAGCCGCCTTCGTAAGGGTGCGGGACCGTTCCGGGCAGCTGCAGGCTTATATTCGAAAGGATCGCATCGGTGAAGCCGTCTTTGGCCTGTTCAAACAGCTGGATATCGGCGATTTTGTGGGGATGAAAGGCTCGCTGTTTCAAACCCGAACCGGTGAATGGACACTGCTGGCCGATTCCGTGCGGCTTCTCGCTAAAGCGCTGCGCCCCCTGCCTGAAAAATTCCATGGACTGAAGGATCCAGAAAAAAGGTACCGGCAGCGCTACATCGATCTGGTGATGAATCCGGAGGTGCGGGAGTTGTTCAGCCGGCGTAGCCGGATGATTCAGGAGGTTCGAACCTTTTTTCTGGAGCGGGGTTTTCTGGAAGTGGAAACGCCGATGATGCAGCCGATCCCCGGCGGAGCCGAAGCCACCCCGTTCAAGACCCATCATAATGCGTTGGGCATGGACCTGTATTTGCGCATCGCCCCCGAGCTCTACCTGAAACGGCTGGTGGTGGGCGGATTCGAGCGGGTCTTCGAAATCAATCGTAATTTCCGGAACGAAGGGATCTCGACGCAACACAATCCAGAGTTCACCATGCTTGAGTTCTACCAAGCCTACGCTACTTACTCCGACTTGATGGAGTTGACGGAAAGCTTGCTCGCGCGGGTCGCCGAGAGCGTCACGGGGTCCCCGACGGTGAGCTACCAGGGCCAGTCGATTGACTTTTCCGGGCGCTGGCGGCGCCTGGCGCTGTACGATGCGCTGGCGGAGATCGGACAAATTCCGCGCGAGATTCTTCATGATCGGCAGCGCCTGCTGGAATTCGCCTCCCACCGCCAAGTGACGGTCACCAAGACCGGCAAGCTGGGCAAGGTGATCACCAAGCTTTTTGACGTGCTGGTTCAGCCTCATTTGATTCAGCCGACCTTCATCACCGGTTACCCGGCCGAAGTATCGCCGCTGTCCCGGCGTAGCGACCAGACGCCCGATCTGACGGATCGCTTTGAACTGTTCATCGGCGGCCGCGAGATCGCCAACGGGTTCTCGGAGCTGAACGATCCGATGGACCAGCGCGCACGGTTTCTCCAGCAAGTCGCCGAACGGGAGGCTGGCGACGCTGAAGCGCACTGGATGGATGAGGATTATGTCGAGGCCCTGGAATACGGTATGCCGCCCACGGCCGGGGAAGGCATCGGCATCGATCGCCTGGCCATGCTGTTAACCGATGCCGCGTCCATCCGGGAGGTGATCCTCTTCCCGCACATGAAGCCGCGCGAGTGATGGCCGCGCCCAACGCCCAATAGGGTTGCTTGAATAGAAATCATGTCTTTTGAATTTTTCATCGGCGGCCGATATCTGAGGGCCAAGCAGAAGCAGGCGTTCATTTCGCTGATCACGTACCTGTCCATCGCGGGCGTTGCCGTGGGGGTCATGGCATTGATTGTGGTTATCGCAGTGATGGCCGGCTTTGAAGCCGACCTCAAGGCGCGGATCCTCGGCGGGCAGGCCAATGTGATACTGTTGCGCACCAGCGGTCCGTTCGAAGCGTACCGCGAGGTGATGCGCCGGGTTGAAACCGTACCGGGAGTGGCGGCCGCCACGCCGTTCATTTACAGCCAGGTTATGCTGCGGACGGCTGCTAACACCACCGGCGCCGTGCTACGGGGGATCGACCCCGGCACCATCGGCGGTGTCCTGAAAACGCTCGAACACGTGAAACTGCCGGAAACCCCTCCGGCCGGAGGCCCGGACCCGACGGGCGCCGCCCTTCCGGGAATCGTGCTCGGCCGCGAACTGGCGAAGAACCTCGGAGTGGTGCCGGGAGATGTGGTCCACCTCATTTCACCACGCGGCATGCTCGCCCCCACCGGGCATGTGCCGGCCATGAAGCCGTTCCGGGTCAGCAGCTACTTTGAATCCGGGATGTACGAGTTCGACCAGACATTCGCCTATATTCACCTGCACGATGCCCAGCGCCTGTTGCGCATGGGGGATTCAGTGACCGGGGTCGAGGTGCGGGTCGACGACATTTATCAAGCTCGTGCGGTCGCCGACACGATCGTGGCCCAGCTGGGCAGCGCCTATTACGCCCGGGACTGGATGCAGATGAATCGCAACCTCTTCAAGGCGCTCAAGCTGGAACGCCGGGTGATGTTCATCATTTTGACCCTCATCGTCCTGGTGGCGGCGTTCAACATCGCCAGTTCGCTCATCATGATGGTAATGGGCAAGACCAGGGACATCGCCATTCTGAAGGCCATGGGCGCCACCAACCGTAGCATCCGAAAAATCTTCGTCTTCAACGGGATGGTGATCGGTGCGATCGGCACGGGTTTGGGGCTGGTGCTGGGGGTTGTTCTATGCAGCCTGCTCAAGCAATATAACATCCATGAATTGACCGGCGACATCTACTATTTCACGTCCCAATTGCCGGTCAAAATGGAGGTACTGGATGTCGCCTGCATCGTGGCCGCCGCGTTGGGGATCTGTTTTTTAGCGACGATCTACCCCGCCCGCCAGGCAGCCAGATTGAATCCGGTGGAGGCGATCCGCTATGGTTGAGAGCCGAACGCACAAGGCAGGAGACCGGCCGGAACCCATGCAGCGCTCCGATCTCATCAGCGCCCGCGGGCTGTGCAAACGATTCCGGAACGGCGGAACCGAGGTGGAGATCCTGCGGGATCTCGATGTGGATCTGC
>JALOPB010000248.1 GCA_025454115.1 Desulfobacterales bacterium
CACGGCGGCGGGGCTGAGATTTCGCAAGCCCTGAAAGCCGCCGGCCGACAGACGGTCTTCGTGGACGGCATGCGGGTGACCCAGGCTGAGGACATCGAAATCGTCGAGTCGGTGCTCTCCGGCGCCGTCAACGAGCGCATTGCCGCCTGGCTTTCGCAAAACGGGGTCGGTTGCCGCCGGATGTCCGGCAAGACCGGGAGGCTTTTGATCGTCGAGCCGCTGCTCACCCGCGGCGGCAAGAGCATGGGATTTGTCGGTAAAATTGCGGCGGTCAATCCCGGCGCCGTGCTGGACGCACTGGCGCAAAAAGAGGTGCCGGTGGTTTCGCCCATCTCCGGCGATGCCGACGGGCAAAGCTACAACGTAAACGCCGACAGCGCGGCCGCCGCTCTGGCCGCGGCCGCCGCCTGCACCGACCTGGTCTTCATCACCGATGTGCCCGGCGTCATGGTCGACCAGAAAATTCTGGCCAGGCTCACCGTTGACGAGGCCAAAGGCCTGATCGCCGACGGCACCGTCACCGGCGGCATGGTGGCCAAGATGGAGTCGGTGTTCGAGGCCCTTGCCGGCCGGGTGCCGCGCGTCCACGTGATCCAGTGGCAGGGTCCCGGGACATTGCAGCGCATCATCCGGGGCGAGCAGATCCCCGGCACCAGCATCCACGCCTGACTCCATCCATTACGGCATCCGGGCGCTTCTTGCCTTCAAGACGTTCAAGCCGTTGACATATCCGGACCGGTATAATACTAGAGCCAAAATTTATCAGGTTGTCTGACAAATATAGGGGCCATGAGTGACGTTGGTGCATTCAATCTTTTCCAGTTACCATCAAAAGAGGAGGATGCCATGTCGACGCTTAGCAGGACCTTGCATTGCAGATGGGCGATCATTTTTTCTATCGTTTTTTTATGTTGTATCAATATCAGCCCTCCTTCGGCCATAGCCCAACCCATCGAACTAAAATTGGGATTTGTGACCGCCGCGAGCGAGACAGACCCTTACTATATCTCTTCCAAGAAGTTTGCCGAGCTGGTCGACAGCTACACCAAAGGCAAATACAAGATTAATCTTTTCCCAAGCGGCCAGCTGGGAAACGAAAGCGAGATGATCAAGAACCTGACCATGGGCACCATGGATTTCGGTCTCATCACCAATGCGCCGGTCGGGTCGTTTGTGAATGCGTTTATGGTGTTCGACCTGCCGTTCATTTTTCCGAGCGCGGAGGTGGCTCACAAGGTCCTGGACGGCGAGACCGGCCAAATGCTCCTATCAAAACTCAACAAGCTTCAGATCGTAGGCCTGGGATATTCGGAAGGCGGGTTCCGCCACATGATCAACAACGTCAAACCCATCACCACCCCGGAGGACACCAAGGGCATCAAGTTCCGGGTGATGACGACACCGATTTACATCGGCCTGTTCCAGTCTCTGGGTTCGAACGCGGTTCCGATGCCCTGGGGCGAGGTATTCACCGCCGTCCAGCAGAAGGTCATTGACGGCCTGGAAATTCCCATTCCCGTGATCTACGCCAATAAATATCACGAGGTGGCCAAGTATCTTTCGCTCACCGGCCACACCTATTCTCCGCTGATTTTCATGTGCTCGGAGCCGCGCTGGAAGAAATTCTCGGCAGAAGAAAAGGACCTTGTCAAAAAAGCGGCGGCCGAGGCCTCGGCGTTCAACCGCAACGCCCTGAAGAGCATCAATGCGGACATTCTGAAAAAACTCGCTGCAGCGGGGATGGTCGTGAACGAAATCTCCAACAAGACGCCGTTCCAGGACGCCGTCAAACCGATGTATACCAAATTCGAAGGCGAGATCGGCAAGGATGTTCTCGACGCCGTCGTCAAGGCGCGCGACGCCGCATCGAAGTAGGCGCTGAAAAGGCAGGAACAGCCGAGATGATGGGCGCATTCGATAAGTTCCTGAACAAGGTTCTCGTTTTTTTCGTTTTCGTTCAAGGAATGGGGCTGGTCATCCTGATCGGGATCGAGGTTCTGTTCCGGTATGCGCTGGCGAATGCCCTCTCCTGGCCCGAGGAGGTCGCCGGCATCCTGTTTACCTGGTTCACGCTGATCGGGACGGTGCTCGTAACCCGCAGCGGCGAACACATCGAATTCAACTCCCTTCTGGTAAGGCTGCCGCCCGGCGTGAATAAAGCGCTGGGCGTGTTCAATCAGCTAATCATCTGCGCCTTTGCGGTGTTCATGGTGATCTACGGCTACCACTATGCGATGATGTTCACCTTCGAGAAAACACCCGCAGCCGGGATCAACCTGCTCTGGCTGAACTTCGCCCTGCCCGTCAACGGCCTGCTGATCCTGCTTTACGCGTTGTGGAACATCCTGAAAATGATCACACGCGGTCCTGCGGAGGCGGGCAACTCATGACCCCCGGGGTTCTCGCCATCCTGCTTCTGATCCTGTTCGCCGTGCTGATCGCAGCGGGGCTGCCGGTGGCGTTTTCGTTAGGAGCCGCCGGGATTGTCGGCCTGATCGTCGAGGGCCAGAACCTCATGATCTTCGCCCAGACGCTCATCAGCGGCATCAACAATTTTCCCTACCTCGCCATTCCCTTTTTCATTCTCCTGGGGATGGTCATGGAAAAATCAGCGATCTCGAAACCCTTGGTCGAACTCGGCGATGAGCTGGTAGGCTTCCTGCCCGGCGGCTTGGCCATGGCTACGGTCTTCGCCTGCGCCATCTTCGCGGCCATTTCGGGTTCTGGACCTGCGACCGTGGCAGCTATCGGATCGATCACCGTTCCGGAAATGATCCGCAAAGGATACTCCAAGCGCTTCGCTGTCGGCATCGCCGCGTCTGCCGGAGCGCTGGGTCCCATCATTCCGCCCAGTATCCCCTTCATCATCTACGGCGTTTCCGTAGAGGAATCCATCGCCAAGCTCTTCCTGGGCGGCATGGGGGCCGGACTGTTGATCGCGGTTTTCTTCATGGGGCTGAGCTTTGTAAAGGCCAAATTCGAAAAGGTCCCTTTGTCTCAAAAACGGCCCTCTCCGGCCCGGATTCTGAGAGCCTTCTGGGCGGCCCGGCTCTCACTCATCGCGCCGTTCGTCGTTCTGGGCGGGATCTATGCCGGTGTTTTCACGCCGACCGAGGCCGGCGGCATCGGCAGCATCTATGTTATCCTGGCGGGTATTTTCATCACGCGCACGCTCACGATCCGCGGTCTCTACGAGTGTTTTGAAAAAACCGCCAAGACCTCGGCCATGATCATGTTCGTTATCGGCGTGGCCTATCTCTTCGCCTGGATCATGGCGTCCTGGAACATCCCCCAGATCGCTGCCAGCACGATTGTCCGTTTTGCCGAGAGCCCCATTGTTTTTCTGCTTTTCGTCAACATTCTGTTTCTGTTGATCGGGTCCGGTCTCGATACACCGGCCGCCATTGTGATCCTGGCGCCGATCCTGCACCCCGTGGCATTAAAGCTGGGAATCGATCCGATCCATTTCGGGACGGTGGTCGTCGTCAACTTCGTCATCGGCTACATCACGCCGCCAATCGCCTACAACATCTTCGTTGCCAAGAACCTGGCGGACATCAGCATGGACGAGGCCTCTATCGCCTGCATCCCTTTTTTCATCACCGCGCTGCTGGCGCTGGTCCTCATCACCTATGTGCCGGCCATATCCCTTTTCTTCCCGCGCCTGTTCATGGGATAGCCGGAACGGAGTCCATATGAAAGCCGAAAACCTTCTCGCAGGAGCTTACGACCTGCACATTCACGCCCAGCCGGACGTCGTTCGGCGGGCACAGGACCTTCCATCCCTCGCTCAGGCGGCCGCCCAGGCCGGCATGGCGGGGCTGCTGATCAAGGACCACACGACGTCCACCGTCGGCCGTTGCTACACCATGAACCGGGTTCGCGAAAAGGGTCCGCGTTTCTTCAGCGGGCTGGCGCTGAACCCCCCGGTCGGTGGCCTCAATCCCTGCGCCGTCGAATCAGCCCTGCGGGCGGGTGCGGATGTCATTTTTTTCCCCACGTACGGAGCTGCCCATCACATCTCTCGCTGGGGGGCCGGCCGACCGCCGACCGCCTTTCCTCTGCCGGACCGGGCTTATACCGGTATTTCGATCCTTGACGAGAATTCCCGTATCCGAAGCGAGTGCGAGAGCATCCTGGGCATGATCGCGGCACACGATGCCGTGCTGGGGACCGGCCATCTGTCCGTTCCGGAAATCCTGGCGCTCTTGCGATTGGGACGTGCGTGCGGTGTCAAACGAATGCTGGTGAACCATGTCTCGGAATCGGTGATTGCGATGGATCTCGATGCACAGAGCGAAGCGACGGCCCTGGGCGCCTTCATCGAACACAGCTTCTTTGCCCTGACCGCCAGTTGCCCGCAAAGCGTTTCTTTGGAGGTCATGTGCGATCAGATTCGGCAATTGGGGGTCAATCACGTAATTCTGACTTCGGATTTCGGCCAGGTCGGCAACCCGCCGCCGGTCGAAGGCTTTGCCTATTACCTTGAAAAAATGCGGGCGCAGGGCTTTTCGACCGAGGACCTGCGCATCATGGTCCACGACAATCCGGAAAAACTTATGCGCGGCCGCGCCGCCGTTAGCCCGGTTTAATAGTGGCATTGATGTATGAAGGCCATACCGTGCAAGACAAATGAAGATGAGTGCAAGATGAGCATCCCGTCACCGGAAGTATCACTGCGGTCGTCTCCGCGGTTGCCGGACCAGATCGCCTCCATTCTGTCGGAGCGGATCGGAGGGGGAGACTATCCTCCGGGAGGCCGGCTTCCGCCCGAATCACGCCTGGCGGTGATGTTCGGCGTCAGCCGTTCCGTGGTGCGAGAGGCGCTTTCGCAGCTCAAGTATGAGGGGTTGCTGGAATCCAGGCAGGGCAAAGGGGTCACCGTGGTCGGGCCGTCCGGCCGCAGATCCTTCCGCCTGGAAGCGGTGGGGGTGCTCAATCGCGAAGACCTGGCGCAGTTCTATGAAATGCGGGCGATCATCGAGG
>JALOPB010000249.1 GCA_025454115.1 Desulfobacterales bacterium
CGGTCCCAGGGCCGGATGCCGGCCGACGTTCTGCTATTTCTCGAACATCCGCCGGTATTCACCCTCGGCCGGCGCGGCGGCCGCGAGAACCTCCTGGTGAGCGAGGCCTGGCTCGGCCGGTCCGGTATTGCCGTGGTTCAGATCGAGCGCGGCGGCAACATCACCTATCACGGCCCCGGCCAGCTGGTGGTCTACCCGATCGTCCACCTGCCGGGCGTCGGCCTCGGCGTCGTCGACCTGGTGGATCGTCTGGAGGAGGTGATGATCCGCACCTGTGCCGGCTGGGGAGTTCCGGCCGGCCGCAACCCCTTAAACCGCGGCGCCTGGGTGGGCATGAAGAAGATCGGCAGCATCGGCATCGCCGTGCGCCGCGGGGTGAGCTTCCACGGCCTGGCCCTCAACGTGAACCTGGATATGAAACCCTTCGGCTGGATCCAACCCTGCGGCCTGGAGGGGGTCGGAGCGACGTCGATTCAGGCGGAAGCCGGAAAACCGGTCGACATCGCCGACGCCAAACGGATTATGCAAAAACACATCGAGGCGGTTTTTCAGGCCAAGGTGATGGCTATCGACCGGCGGGATCTGTTGCGGATGACCGGTTGTTCATGCAGCGGAGCTGAATCTTCTTCTGTGGGAGCGGCATCTTGCCGCGAAATCGAGGCTGGAAGCCTCTCCCACAAGAAAAAAAACCTTATTGCCGGTGAAGAAGCGCCAACCCCTATGAAACGCGTGGAATTTTAAGAACCTCATCCAATGACTGAAACAATTAAAACATCGCCGGCCGGCCGCAAGCCGGATTGGCTGAAACGCCGGCTGCCGAGTGGTGAAGCCTTCAACCAGGTGCGGGAGCTCATCGAGGCCGGCAGGCTCCACACCGTCTGCCAGGAAGCCAAATGCCCGAACATCTGGGAGTGCTACTCCCACCGTACGGCGACGTTTCTCATCATGGGCGAGCGCTGCACCCGCAATTGCCGCTTCTGTTCGGTGAGCCCCGGGCCGCCCGAACCGCTCGATCCGGACGAGCCCGCTCGCGTGGCCGAAGCGGTCGAACGCATGGGCCTGAAATACGTCGTGGTCACGTCCGTCACCCGCGATGACCTGGTGGACGGCGGCGCGGGCCACTTTGCGGGGACCATCGCCGAGATCCGCCGCCGGCTGCCGGAAGCTGAAATCGAGGTGCTGATCCCGGACTTCCGGGGGGATGCCGCGGCCCTCGCAACCGTCCTGGCGGCCCGGCCGAACGTCCTCAACCACAATATCGAAACCGTGCCCCGGCTTTATTCCCAGGTTCGCCCCCAGGCGGATTACCGCCGGTCGTTGGAGCTCCTGGGTCGCTCCCGGGACCTGGCACCTTCGATCCCGACCAAATCCGGTCTGATGCTGGGGCTGGGCGAAAAGCCGGAAGAGCTGCGGCAGACCCTGCTGGACCTGCGCGAGGCCGGCTGCCGCATCCTGACCCTCGGCCAGTACCTCCAGCCGTCTCCGGAGCATCTGCCGGTGGAGGCCTATGTGCCGCCCGACCAGTTCGAAAAATGGCGAAAGGCCGCGTTGGAATTGGGCTTCTCCGAGGTCTCCAGCGCGCCCTTCGTGCGCAGCTCCTACCACGCGAAGGAATCTTTCCAGAGCCTGGCCCGCTCAATGCCGGAAACCGAATGAGAAGATGGACTCCTTTCTGGTGCTAACAACGTCTATAGCGATCCTAATGCTCTAAACTCTCATGACGCCATGAATGATTCCCCTCTCATCTGGGCCGAAATCGACCTGAAAGCCATCGCCAACAACGTTCGCGAGCTGCGCCGTCGCACCCGCCCTCAGGCCCGACTCATGGCGGTCGTCAAGGCCAACGGCTACGGCCACGGTGCGGCCAAGGTCGCCCAAACCGCTCTAGCCAACGGCGCCGAGTGGCTGGGGGTGGCCCGGCTGCCGGAGGCGGTCGCCTTGCGCGAAGCCGGCCTGGCTGCGCCGATGCTGGTGTTCGGCTATACGCCACCCGCCGACGCCGGCCGGCTGATCGACTACGACCTGCGGCAGTCCGTCTATTCCCTGGACGCCGCCCGGGCGTATTCCGCCGTCGCCGAGGCGCGCGGCCGGAAGATCCGCGTGCATTTGAAAGTGGACACAGGCATGGGCCGCCTCGGAATGGTACCGGTTGCGCCCGGCGGCCAGAGCCCCGGCCATGCCGTAGACGGTGGTTTCATCCGCGAGGCGACGGCCGTCGCCCGCCTTCCCGGCCTGGAGATGGAAGGCATCTTCACCCATTTCGCCGCCTCCGACAGCGCCGACCGCTCGTACGCCAAACGCCAGCTCGCCCTCTTCATCGAAGTGGTATCCGCGCTGCGGAGCAACGGGATCGAGTTCGAGCTGCGCCACGCCGCCAACAGTGCGGCGGTCATCGCCATACCGGAATCCCACATGGATCTGGTGCGGCCGGGCATCGCGCTCTATGGGCTCAGGCCCTCGGCGGAGGTCGACCTGAGCGGCGTTTTTCTCAAGCCGGCCATGGCATTGAAGACGCGGATCGTTCACCTGAAGCCGGTTCCGGCCGGGACCTGCATCAGCTACGGCATGACCTACCGCACCTCGCATCCGACCGTCGTCGCCACCGTTCCCGCCGGCTATGCCGACGGCTATCGCCGGCAGTTTTCCTCAACGGGCGAAATGCTCGTCCACGGCCGCCGCGTGCCGGTCATCGGACGGGTGTGCATGGACCTGACCATGCTCGACGTGGGTGCGGTCCCCGAGGCCCGGGTCGAAGACGAGGTCGTCATCTTCGGCCGGCAGGGCGCCGAGTCCATTTCAGCGGATGACCTCGCCCATGAGCTCGACACCATCAACTACGAAATCGTTTGCGACGTCACCGCCCGCGTGCCGAGAGTTTACACAGACCACCGATCCTCATGAAAGGAGCCGCTTTGGAGAGAGAGCCAAGCACCTGGAAGGCATTTTTCGACGCGCATGCACCGGTATGCAACGAAAACGTGTTTACGAAAAACACGATCGCGGAGGTGGATTTCCTCTGTAACATATCCCGAAGCCTGAAGCCGCAGACAAAAGCCCTGTTCACCGTCCTCAACGCCGCGGCCATGCTGCGCCGATACACGAACTAGGCTGTAGCGGAGGGACGCTTCGACCCGATGACGATGGTCGAATTCTCGGAATATCCGCCGCGGGACGGGCTGCCGCCGGTTGCACTTCGGGAGCGGGGTATTGTTCCAACGGAGCTCAATCTTCTTTTCCATCTCTCAGGCCTGTCGGTACGAAGCATGTGGTGCGGAACCGCCGGCAATTGGGGAAGAAGGCCGCTCGACCTGGACGAAATCGAGATCATGATCGTGGCCCGCAAAACCGCCGATCCATCGGATGCGGCCGCCGCGTGGCGGCTTGCCTGAACCTGTCGATGACAATAAGGGAGGGGGCATGAAGCGGTCTGTCATCTTCTTGATGATCCTAACGCTTTCGAGTCAGCTATCTGTACTTGCAGCCACGTTGCAGAATACGGACTCTCAAGAGTATGAAATACAGATAAGGGAAGAGGGTCGGCCTTACGGCAGATTTTACGGGCCTTACGGCGATGAATTCAGGATACTTGAACATTGCAAGACCGACATCTGTCATTACGGCTGCGAGATGACAATGATAAGCACCGGACAGAGGATATGGGTCAACCCGAGGGACGAGGTGGTTATCTCTTACCGTGTCATGAAAGTGAACCGAGCGGCCAACGATCGCCGCGGCGGATATTGATTTGGAGAGGCAAGCATGCAGCCGAACCCCAACGCATTCCTTCGAATCGTCTTCGGGATGATGGCCTTATGGGCCTTCTTGATTTTCCCCGCAACGTCCTTTTCTCAACACGAGAGCACAGCCCCGCGTCCTCTGCAGGTGGGGGTAATCGCCGCTTCGCCGTTATACATAAAAACGCCCGACGGCCGCTGGGAGGGATTCAGCGCTGAGCTCTGGCAGGCCGTGGCTCAATACCTGAATGTGCCGTTTGAATATCGGGAATTCGGCCGTCTGGAGGATCTGATCGGTGCCCTGGAAAAACAGGAGATAGATCTTTTTCCTTCCTTGCCGGTCGGGGACCGGCTCGAATCCACCATGGATTTCAGTCAATCTTATTTGAAATCGGGGCTATCCATTGCGATACCGGCCGAGGGCACCGAATACGTATGGCTGCGCATTTTTAAAGACATCTTTTCAGAGCATATCCTGAAAGCGATCGGGTTGCTGGTCTTGTTGTCGATCATCGCCGGAATTGTCGTATGGCTATTTGAACGGCGCAAGAACGACGAGATGTTCGGGGACGGAACGGCCGGAGGGATCGGCCACGGCATCTGGTGGGCGATCGTGACGATGACCACGGTGGGCTATGGAGACAAGGCGCCCAAAACAGCAGGCGGGCGAATCGTCGCACTGGTCTGGATGCTTTTTTCGATCATATTTGTCGCCAGCTTTACGGCCAACATTACAACCTCGCTGACCATCAATGAGTTAAAAGGCAGGGTTCACGGTTTTAATGACCTATACAAGGCCAAAGTGGGATCAATATCCCAATCGGAAGGTTTCGATTTTTTGACCAAGCAGGGAATAGCCGTAATTCCTCTTGAAGATATACATGCTGGGCTGGCAGCGGTTGCCGACAGAAAGATCGATGCGTTTGTTCTGAATGAACAGGTGCTAACGTATCAGGTAAAAAAAGACTTCCCGGGCCGAGTGCAGGTTCTGCCAGGAATCTACGACGAATATTTCGTCAGCATCGCCCTGCCGCAGAACAGTCCGCTCCGAAAGCCGATAAACAGGGCATTGCTGAAGCTGATGAAAACCGAAAATTGGACCGAATTGCGCAACCGCTATATCCAATAAATTCGATTGGACACTGGTAATATCAGGCCGTCTTTACAGATGGATGACACAGAAGGGTTAAATACACACAATAAATCTGCTATGATTTAGAATTGTTGGATGCACTGAATACCATCGAC
>JALOPB010000029.1 GCA_025454115.1 Desulfobacterales bacterium
GTAATGGCCGGCATCCACGTAGTCCAGAAAGTTCTGAACGGTTTTCGGTGCCTTGTCCGGGTAAAGCTCGATCACGATCTTGCCCTTGTCGGTTTCGAGTGCCACCTTGGAGGCTTCCCCGGCAGCGGCCGGAGCAACGGCGGCGAGGACACTGAGTGCGGAAATCCATGCAAATTTCATCAAAAAGGTCTCCTTTCAGAATTTTGGTGCCCGCAACATAACCGAAAATCCAGCGAAGTCAAGCATTACGGCTTGTTGCGCGGCCATCAAGCTTAGATGAAACCTGCCTGGCCTTCGAGCCGGCCTGATGAGCCGATGCAAGGCTGAAGTATAATACCGCTTGATTGGGAGAGAGTAGCTCCCCGGTTTGGACAACGCCGCGCATCACCAGCCGCCGAAACGCGCCGGCGTTTCGGCGGCTGGTGTGCATGCGTTTGGTTAGGCACGTCGGAGCGTCAGGCTCCAGCGATTGAGTTTGCCCACATCGAGCGCGTCATGGTCGCTGACCAGGAGCTTCCATGCGCCGGCAATCGGCTGGCCGGCCAGTGCGGCGAGCGGCGGCGTGGTGGCGGCGGTGTAGGTGCGCGCGATGTTGTCGCCGGAGCCGCCGGTACGGTCGTGCAGGACCGCCTCGGCGCCGGATGGCGAGCGGAGCCGCACGCGCAGATCGCCGATATAGGTATGCGAGATGTCGACTGCCACCTCGACACCGGCGATCATGCCGCCCTCTGCCGTCGACAACGTGCGTTCGATGCCGGCGCTGAAATTGTCGGGGATCGCGACGCCTGGCGATTCTTGCAGCTGCACCGGTTGAGTCGAACTACCGGCGGCCAAAGCGAACTCCAGCCACCAACGATTCAGGTGTCCGGCGTCAGCCGGCGCCAAGTCCTGCACGGTCAGCCGCCAGACGCCTTGTGTACCGCCGCCGCGCAGCGTTGAAAGCGCCGGGCGCAAGGTCTCGTCAAAGGTGATTTTGAGGTCGTCGGCGCTGCCGCCCTGGTTCTTCGGTTGCAACTCGATCACAGCGCCCCAGGGCGTGGTGAGCGTCACTTGCAAGTCGCCTCGGAAGGTATGGGTGATATCGACGCCCACCTTGAGGCTCGAGATCGTTTGGGCTTCCGCCACGGCCATTGTGTCGCTAATGCCGGCGCTGTTATTGTCGGGGATGGCAAGATTCGGCTGCGATTCGCGCCGCAGAATCTGTGGCGGAACGACCATATCGCCCAGCAGACTGCGGAAGGTAACGGTGGCGCCTGGCTGCGAGATCTGGTCGATGACCAGGTTCGACGGCGTGCCACTCCACCACTTGCTGTCGGGCAGCGTGTCGTCGGCAAAGCGGGCCGCCGCTCCGGCGAACAGGTCGGCGGTGTCGCCGTATTGGCTGCGCTGGCGCTCGAGCTGGAACTGCCCGTCGGCCTGCTCCAGCGAGCATTCGTAATGGCTGCTGGCGGTCATTTGTTCATTGCTGTTGTCGCCGTCCTCGTCGATGTGCCAGATCGCCAGGCCCTCATCGGGCAGCGCGGCGTCGCGGCCGCTGCGCCGGCGGTTCTCGATCAGGAAGTACTCGCGGCCGTTGCGCGCATGCAGCGCGAAGTCGTTGCTGTCAGCCGCCAGCGTCACCTGGCCGCCATGCGTGAGCGCGGTGACGCTGTGCGCCCATCCGGACAGGCGCTTGAGATACGCGGAGATCGGCACCGGGTTCTTCGGACTGAGATTGCCGCCCGCGCACATCAGACAATAGGCGCCGATGCCGCTCGACTCGTAGCCGTAATCGTACAGGTCCGGGTAGTCGCACAGCATGTGCCCGTTCTCGTGGCAGAAGGTGCCCAGCGTCAATTCCGAGCCCATTGCGGTGAACTGGTAGTCGAACGCAGAGCGGCCCGGCGTCAACGCCACCGGCGCGTCCAGGTGGTGCGCATGGGGCCACAGCCCTTTGGCCCAGTTGTTAACTACCGGGCCGGCGTAGTAGACGTTCATGGCATAGACATAGCCTTCGTTGTCGACCGTCAGCGGCGTGAAGTCGAAACCTTGCGCCCGCCAGTGCGCTAGCGCCTCGTTAATCAGTTCGAGCGCACGCTGCGGCTGCGGAATTTGCTCGTTGGTGTAGTACGACTTGGGGCGCTGCGCGCGGTAGTAAGGCGCGACGATGTTGGAGTAGCGGCAGCGGTCAATTGAATTAGCGAGGAAGAAATCGCGCACCGAACCGTTGTTGCCGAAACCGTTGTAACCCTCCTGGTTGCAGAAGCGCTCGACCTCGTCGCGAGCGATCGTACCGGGCGCATCGGAAAAATCGATCAGCAGGCACAATCCCACGAAGTCACCCAACGTCTCGCGCTGCGGCGGTGCGAGCAATGGTCCCCCAGCAGCGGCTATTGCGCGGAGCGTGCGCATTTGCTGGCGTCGCTCCTGCCGTCGTTGTTCGCAGCGGCGGCCGGACATACGCAACGCGGATTCGCGGCCCCGCGCCCGCGCCGCCTCGCGCCGGATGCGCAGACCACGCGGTACGCCGGCGCCGGTTCCGTCCAGCGGGCCGGCAGGGCCGGGCGCCGGTTCCAGGGCATGGCCGCCGGGCGCCAGACGCGCCACCTCCCAGTAGCCGGTCGCCGGGTTCTGGGTCACGGTAAAACCATCTATCGTCTCGAACACTGCGTAATGCTCGTCACCCCAACCGCGCAGCTTGATGCGGCTGCCGTCGGGCTGAGTAAAGGTAAAGATTTGAGCATTGAAAGGTATCGTCATAACGCACCTCCTGGTGAAAAGGACGGTTTTCGAGGACGTTCGTCAGTTTAAAAGTTTCCAATCTCCAAATTCTTCTTGCCTAATGCTGACCATGACGGTCGTACCTATGATCATCGGCGGCATGCCGCTGAGCGGCCTCGATTTCGACTTCTCCGTTGAGCGGCATGCTTGCAAGGGGGACAAAATGAAAAAACAAAAACACTGTCTGGCTTCCTGGCGTCGGCTCAAGACACTGGTTGGCTGTACTTATTCGAGCGGAGCGATGCGCAAAAGATCCTGTTGAGTTTGTGCCCTTTCCCAGTCCTCAAGGAGTTCTTGCTGGTGGATCGTTGCCCATTCGATGACAAATCCCTTTACACGCGGTGGCAAGTATCCCGAAAATAGCGATAAGTTGCGAATATCGAAAAGGGCCACGTCGCCGCTGTACTCGGCATGGAAATGAGGTGGGTTGTGATCGTCAAAAAACATCTTGATGACGATTCCGAAAAAACGGCTGATTTCAGGCATAAATAGGCTCGCAACGTAAGGAGGGAAAAACCTCTTCCGGTTTCTTCCCCGTTACCTTGAGATACAAAGAGTCAGGGCATAGATCAATTTTATCGAGCCAGACAAGCTCGCCGAATGAGCCGATTTGAACCTGTTCGAAAACATGTGGGTCGCGCCACAAGGTGAACACACCTTTGCCGACCAAATCAGAGAGGTCAACCACTCCACATACACCGTCATCAAAAGCCAATTCAAGGCGATAATCTGCTATTATGGACACCCGTGTGATTTTGACCATTGCTTAGCACCTCCTCGTTACCTCTTATAGCAAGCCTCGAAGTGTAATGAAAGCGAGCTGCGCCGCGACATGAAAGCCACCGATTGAACTCACTAGTTTTTACGGAGCGCAGCGGAGTAAAAATCCAGCGCGGTGATTGGTTGGGCAACCAATCACAAAACATTCGCTTTGACTACATTACGAAATTGTGGGCCAGCAACTTCAAGTGCCAAATGTATTTTTTTGTTTCGTCATAGCAATCTCATTTCATAGCGCTGACTGGCCACCAAATGATTCTGTGATTTCCGGTGATCTCCAAGAAGACGATGAGATATGCGTGACCCCGGAGTGCTAAACGCTCTCTGCTCAGGAATCGGCAAACAGCTCTTAGTGTTTAGAATGATTCGTAATTTGATTATACCATTTGAAGAGAACTTAGCAAGCTCTTTCGATGGCCTGGTAAGCTGCTATCCGGATATCTTGTGGAAGCAATGGGCGGCCTTGGGCTACCGGATCTTTACGATCGGCTTTTTCTCCAGCGGTTGCATTTCAACCTCAAAGAAATTACACCACGTTACATATGAATACGGCGGAGGCGGCGTATGAGCACTGTTATTTCCATCCGGATACCCAACGAGCTCGATGCAAAGCTGGCGGAGATCGCGGAGCAGGCAGAAAGGTCCAAATCTTATCACATTCAGAAGGCGATTGAATACTATCTGAGCGAATTAGCTGATTTTCAAGTTGCGCTGGACAGGCTGCATGATTCGACCGATCCTGTTGTCTCGCTCAAGGACATGAGGAAAGAGCATGGCTTATAAAAAATCGATGGGCTTGTAAAACGGCACGCTATCATGTCATTTCGAGCGCAGCGAGAAATCTTTCGGTTGCAACGCGTAAAAAATTTAGATTTTTCCCTGCGGTCGAAATGACAGATTCATTCAACACGACTTCCAAGGAAATCGATTTCAAAATCCCCTATCCCTCATTTGTCAAAGGATGCATACCGATGATCAAACCAAAGAAGATATCCGTACATTGACTGGCCGGGGCGACTACCTTCTTAACAGAAACGAGCTGCGGGTCATGCCGGCGCCGACCGAGTCGTAGAGAATCAGGCGCGCGTCTTTGAGCCGCTCCAGGTTGCGGTTGACGGGGAAGCCCTGGATGGTGTCGGGTGTGAGGGCCCCGCGGGCGAGGTCGTAGGGCAGCCGCTGCATGCAGACCACCGAGCAGTTGCCGCGCTCATGGATGTTGACGACCATCTTCTCCGCCAGAAATTGGGCGACCTTGGTGCGATCCGCGGCTTTGCCTTCCGTAAACACCTGCTCGAGGGTCAGGGGCAGCATGGCGAAATTGGCCTGATGCTCGACCAGCAGATCGATGTCCTGTACGTTAAGCCGGTTGGCGGAAAGCAGCGTCGACAAATGCGTCCTGGCCCCGCGGGTGGCATACAGAAACACCCCTTTTCCATCCATGGCGCCATAGACTTCTCCGTGGTCAAAATTGGCTTCGATGAAACCGGCAAAGCAGCCGTGGCTGGAGGTCAGGGTGTCGACGACCCCCTTGCCGGGAGAACCGGCTGCGGTGGTCGAGCCCTCGATGAGGCTGAGGCGGACGGGCTCCCCCTTCTTCAGAAATACCGCCGCCAGGCGCCGGTATCGGCCCGAGGCCGTGTAGGCGCTGGTGATGCGTTGCACGGTTTGGGGGTTGCCGCCGGCGGTCATCAGGTCGTAAGCAAAGCCGGCCTGGTAACCTTCATATACTTCAAAAGCCGTGCGAAAATTCTGAAATACCCCGGCCGCCGCCTCCTTTGGAAAAAGCTGTTTCATCAATGCATGCTGAACTCGAGCGGCAGTCGCCGGTACCCGGCACTCGACCCGGCCCATCTGGTTGTCGATGATGATGCCGTCCAGGCGCCCCTCGGCCGCCCAGGGCCGAAGCGCCGTCGCTATCGCATCGATAAAGTTTTCGCCGGCGTCGATGCGCGACTCGGCTACGATTCGGCCGGGGACGGAGCGGCCGGCGGATCCGCCGACCTGTAGCGCCGTTGCCATGGCATCGTCGCCGAAAATGATGTTGGCGGTATCCAGCGGCGGGAAGGCTCTAGCGCGGTGGATGTTCTCGGCGCCGACGATCACGGCCAGATCGCCGGATTCAAGCATCCCGGCCAGCGCCAGCATGTAAAGCGCTTCCACGCCGACATTGAATCCCGGGCAGCCGGCATAGAGATCGAACACGAGCGCCTGCGGGCATAATCTCCGGATGCGGTCGTAAAGAAAGAGGCTGGTCGGCCCGGGGTCGAACTTGTCCTCGCCGACGTTGGTGGCCGCGATAAGCACCCGAATGCGCGCGGGATCGATGCCGGAGGTGTCAAGGAGGTCTTGGAACGCCACGACCCCGATGCGTTCGTCCAGCGGAGCGACCCGGCGGGTGCGGACCCCGATGCGCTCCTCAATGGTTGCGCGGGTGACGGGGATGCCGCCCTTGAACACCATGCCCTTGTTTTCGTACATCGCGTTATCCACGAGAGTGCCGCCGTTCCAGGCTCCCTGGGCGACGATGTCGAGAACGGAATTTTCGATCATCGATGGCTCCTCAGATATTGAACCGGAAGTTGATGATGTCGCCGTCCTGGACGTCATAGGTTTTCCCCTCCAGGCGGAAGGTCCCGCGCCGGCGCGCCTCTGCAGTCGAGCCGGCCGCCATCAGATCCGCGTAGCTGATCACTTCGGCCCGGATGAATCCTTTCTGAATATCGCTGTGAATTACGCCGGCCGCTTCGACGGCGGGTGTGCCGCGGCGGATCGTCCAGGCACGCACTTCGTCGTCACCGACCGTGAAAAAAGACATCAGGCCCATGACCTCGTAGGACAGTCGGATCATGCGGTCCATCGCGGAGTCCCCGATGCGGTACTCCTTGAGGAACTCGGCGGCTTCCTCCGGGCTCATGCGTGCCAGTTCCTGTTCGATTTTGGCGCGCAGCGTCAGGCAGCTCTCAGCGTCCGCCAGCTCGCCGATCTCCGGCATCTGCAGGTCGGACTCCTCGTTGTTGAAGACCACCAGCAGGGGCTTGGCGGTGAGCAGCGCGAATCCCCTCAGCGGTTTGGCGCCCGCCAGCTCGGGACAGTGGCGCAGCGGGGTTTCGCTTTCCAGCCGCTTGCGACAGTCGGTCAGCAGCGCCTGCTCCTCGGCATTCATTTTCTTCCCGCGCCGATGATCCTGCTCGATGCGCTCCAGGCGCTTTTCCACCTGAACGAGGTCCGAGAGGATCAACTCCTGGTTGACCGTGTGAAAATCCGCGACCGGATGGCGAATGGGGCCATGGTTGCGGACCACCAGAATCAGAGCGTCGCAGTCCTTCACGGGCAGCCAGGGATTGGCTTCCTTCTTCTGGCTGCCCGGTCCCGCCAGGAAGTATTCCACCTGGGCATAGATGGTCTTCTGGGGTTCGAACATCCGGCTGAGCCGGTCCACGCGTTCATCCGGCACGCGCACCACCGCCAGGCGGTCCTCCCCGCGGGCGGCGGTTTCGCCACCCTGGCGGGTCAGCGCTTCAAAGGTCGTTGAGCGCCCGGAAAGCGGAAGGCCGATGATTCCAAGTTTCATGATGATCCACCTATGAATTCAAACCGCAGCATTTGCGGGCCGCCGAAAGCTCCAACGGTTGACGAGCACAACCGTCGCGATGGGAAGGATCAGGCTGATGAGGTTCACGGCGATCATCAAGCGGCCCAGCTCGCCGTAGCTGCCGCGTTCGACGATAAAAATTTGGTTCATGTAATTGGTGCCGAGACTGGCGCCGGAAAGCGCCAGGTTGGTGAAAGCCGCCATGACCGCGAAATAAGTGGCCTTCTGTTCTTGGGGCGCCTCCCGCGCGATCCAGGCCAGCATGGGCACCATGGCGACCTGCCCCAGCGGGGAATCGGCCATGGTGTCGATCAAGGCGATGGCGTGCGCGCCGAACCCGAACACCCGTTCGGTCCATTCGTGCAGCCCGTAGAACATGCCGATAAAGGGCAGCATCATCACCGAGCCGTAAAGCGACAGAAACACGACCAGGTACGGGATCGGACGACGGCTCATCCAGCCCCGCAGGGCAAACATGCCCGTAATGGCCAGGATCGCTGAAATCTGGCGCAGGGTGCCGAAAAAAGCTTCGTCGAACCCGAGCACGTCGATCTGCCACCAGCTGGCTCCGGCTCCGATCGAGGGCATGGCACGGAAGACGAAGACGATCAGGGCGATGCCGATGATTTCGCGCCGTTTGTCCGGCGCCATGGATGCCAGGAGCTGATGGATCAGATAGCCGATGATGCCCAGAGAGGCAAGGAAGATCGCCTCCATCCGGACCGCCAGATCGGACAGCCCCAGCACCAGGCTCATGGCGACGAAGGCCGCACTGCCGCCCAAAATGGTCCAGTTCGGCGTTAGCGTCGGCCTCTCGGCGTGCAGCATCGTGCGGACCTCCGCCTCGGAAAAGCCCCGGCTCCGGTAGCGCCGCCGGCGCAGTCCGGTGTGGATATCTCCCAGCGTCACGCCCATGATCGAGATCAGCGGTATGGCGAGCGAGATCCAGTACATCGCTGCATACGAGAGCGTCTTCGCCAGCCAGCCGCCGATTCCGGCCACCAGGGCGGCACCGCCGATGATGGCAATCCGCCCCAGCGTCTGCATGGTGATGTGCATGCGCTGCAGGTCGCCGTCCGGGATCGGCGCGCCGTCCGGCGAGTGCCGGGGGACGGCCTCCACCGTCATGGCGTCGGCCACGACGTCCTGGAAGACAAAGCCGGCGGGCGATATCAACGCGGAGATAATGTACCAGACGTCCAGCGGCAGAACGCCCGCCATCCATTCGCGGTAGCCGGTCAGCCCCACCATGATCAACAGGCCGGCCGCCATCAGCAGCGCTCCGAAATAAACAAAAAACGACTTGCGCTGCCAAAAGAGGTCGACCAGGTGGCCGATCGGCATCTTGAGCGCCCAGGGCAATCCGGCCCAGAATCCCAGGCCGGCGAGGAATGCGGCGGACAGCCCCAGCTGGTCCTTGACGAAAAAGCTTTCGATGATGCCCGTGAATCCGGAGACGCCGGCGGCCAGATAGACCATCAACGGCGGGAGATAGCTCAGCCGCATTTCCCGAACGATGCCGAGAAAATCCATGCTGAACCACTGCCACGCGCGGCTGAACCGGCTGCTCATGCGAGGTGCGTTTGCTGGGTTTGCCATAGCCAAAAAACCGCCTGCGCCGGAAGGGCGCAGGCGGTGGTAAGCGAGTTGCGATTTCCAACGCAAGGCTGCTTATATCACAGGTATTCTTTGAATCAACCCCGGTTCGCTTGGAGTCGGCTTCCGGCCGGCGGCATGGATGCCGGCGGCCGGTCAGAATGACCCCCGCCGGCTGCCGGAAAGATCCTTGACGGAAATGGTACCCTGGGAATCGAACGGCAGCGACGAAGGCAGGAACGCGCCGCCGCCCATGCGCACGTTGCCTCTCACCTGGTAGCTGAGATCCTCGCGACCCTGGAGATTGAGCAGTCCTTTGAAAATATCGATCACCGATGTGTAGACCTTGACCGGGATCGTATCGGAGCCGAAAGCCGGGATTCTGACAGGGGTGTTGGATATGCCGTAGGCAAAAGGCTTACCGTTGATTTCGACATCGCAGTCCACCCCACGGATATCCAGGTCCACCTCGTTCGGGTTCTGGACCCGCAGCTGGACCAGGAAGGCGGACTCCATGCCGCTGGCCTCCAGCATCCGGATGTTGGAAAGAGAGATGCGCGGCGTTTCGAGCGGTTTGCCCAGTCCGGCGCAGCCCGCGATCAGGCCGGCCAACCCTATTACCACCGCACTCCGATGCAGAAGCGATCCTGTCATGAATGCTCTCCCCTTTCCATAGCGGCGCCAACGGCCCTGTCCCTACTTCTTGCCGGGCAGCAGACCCTTGATCAGGTCCCCGGCTTTCTCCTTGACCGGCGCTCCGCCGGATGTGGATGGGCTGAGCGCCTGCTTGAGCCGGTCCCTGGCCAGGCTCTCCAGATCGGGCCGGAAGGCGGGGCTGGCGAAGGTTCCGGATACGATGACCGGCACCCCGAGGCCGGCGCGGTCCTTGTCGTCTCCCTGTCCCTTGATCGTGCCGACCACCCTGGGGTCGACGCGGAAATCGAGGGTTTCTTTCACCAGATCGGCCCTCCCGGAGGCCTGCAGCCGCAGTAGCGGCGATTTGAGAATGGATTCCGGCGTGTGCCAGACCCCGTTTTCGATCGTGAAGGGGACGATGAGTTCGGCGAAATCCGTGCGCGGTCTTGCACCCGTCTTCCCTTCTCCGCCGAGGGCCGTCTTGACGTTGCGCACCATGTTGGCCAGATCGACACCAACGATGGCGCCGTCGCTGAAAACGAGGTTGCCTCGGCCGTTCAGGCTCTGCTTGATGCGGGCTGGATCATCTCCGGTCGTCGTGATCGTGATCCGGGCCTGCGTGGAACCTTCCAGAAAATCCTTGCCGGCAACATCTTTCAGCAGCGGGTTGACCTGAACTTGATTTAAATCGAGATGGGCTTCCGTGACCGGGCGTTCACCCGTCACATTCACCACGGTCTTGCCGTTCGCCGTCCCCTGGTAAAGCTTCAATGAGAACGGGTCGAGCGATAGCATACCGTCTTTGGCGGCGATCTTCAGGGTCACATCCTGCGCGCGGGCGTTGGCAATGGTCAGCCGGTCGATCCGCGCGCGGCCGTCCAGTAGCAGTTTGCGCAGAGGCGTGTAGTCCGTCTTCTGCGGGGCGGACCCGGACGGTTGGCCGATGGGCGGCGGTGCGGCGCCCGCCTTGGATGGGGGCGGAAGGTAGCGGTCCATGTCGATTTGATCGAGATGGAGGTCGAAGGTGACGCTGGGCCTTGCAAAATCCGTTACTTTGGCCGAGAGGCCCAGTTTGGAATCGTCGAGAATCAGTACTGCATCGGCAACCGTCACGGCCTTGGCATTTGCATCCACACGGGCCTTGAAAGCCGCGCGCTCCAGCACCTTCAGGTCCGCGGTGGGCGGTGGAGGCGTTTCGATGGCGGCCAGAAGCCTGCGCGGTGAAAATTCCGCGGCCTCCACATCGACGCGAATGAGCGGGGCGACCGGCCAGTTCTCCAGCGTGCCTTTGATCCTGAGCTTCAGATGCTCAAAGGCGTCGGCCGATAGTTCCAGCGGTACGAGGCCCTGCCCGAGGGTGCTGCCCAGCGGCCCGAAGCGGCCTTCGACCGATACCGGGCTGCGGTTCGCCATCGCCGAAAGCGTCCAGCGCACCGGACGATCGAACGACACATCCCGTAGGGCCAGGTTCAACTCCGAGATTTCCCGGCGCGACCCCCTGGTGTGATCGATGACTTGGATGCGGCCGTTTTGAACGGAAAGCTCGCCAACCAGAAGCGATGCGATGGGCAGCTCGGCTTTCGGATCGGGTTCGGATGGGGCCGACGGTTCGGCCTGCGCCGGATGGGTGCGGAACTCCCAGCTGACGGCACCATCCCGGTTCGTTACCAGCCAAAGGTGCGGTTCGCTGACCACCAGGCGGTCCACCTCGATCTGTTTGGACAGCAGCGGCCATAGCTTGACCCGCACATCAAAGGCTTTTACGGTGAGAAAGTCCTTCTCGGCGAACGACGGGGGGCTGCCCAGCCGGAGGCCGGAGAAAGCCACACCGGCCCAGGGGAACAGGCTCAGGCGCACATCGCCGTCCACACTGAGCCGCCGCCCGGTTTTTTCCAGGACGTATTGCTCCAGCTCGGGCTTGTAGCGGTTCGCATCCATGAAATGCGGAATGATCAACAGGGCGCCGATCACGATCACGATCAGCGCTGCCGCGACGATGGCCGACCATTTCAAGGCTGATTTCATGAGGCTGCCCTCCGCTTCCGGGAATATCCGATTCTAACCACTGATCCTGTTGATTCAACCCGATTGGTTTCAAACCGCTTTCTCAGCTCGTTGCAGCCAAGAGGTTTTTCGCAGCGCCCGAAATGATCCGTTATGGGGCCCTTAACGGGCCTATCGAGCAATGGGCTTGAAAAATATAATTTTTTGCCAATAATTCAATATAATACAATTAGTTGTGGCCGATATAAAGTTGACACACCATCAGGAGTGGGTATAAACTTGACTAAAATAGCATTTCCAGCTGCGGAGGTTGAAACGATGATGACGATTCAAAGGCTGCATGAGCTGTTCGACGAGAACTCCGGAAAGGGGAAGCTGTGCTTTCCCGGAACCTGCCATGATTGCGGCAAAGAAGTGCACATTGAAGTGGCCCTGACCCCCGAAGGCTTCGCAATCAGCGGTGGAGCGCTATACGAGCCGGAGCCCGGGCGGTTCCATAGCAAGTGTTCGACGTGTTTCAAGGAGCACCCGGAACTGACGGATTACCGCCGATGCGAAGTTTACAGCCGGGTGGTGGGATACCTTCGTCCGGTTGCACAGTGGAACGCGGGCAAACAGGCAGAGTTTAAAGAGCGCAAAGCCTACCTCCTGTAAGCCGATCGGCGGTTAGAAAAAGGGCTCCGGTCGTTTGCGGAGCCCTTTCTAATAATCGAGGATGGTTAATTGGATTTTTTCTGGGAGTGAATCGCGCTCTGCAGCTTTTCAGCCAGCGCTCCGAGGGATGATCCGCGGCTGTTGGGAGTAAAGCGCTGCCAATCGCCCTCGTCCGCCGAGCTGGACGGAGTCAGCGAAATGCGGCGCCGTTGAAGGTTGATCTCCTCGATGGCGACGTTCACCGTATCGCCTTCCTTCGATTTCTCCAGGGCGGCAGCGGATGACGAGCGGCGGATGCTGCTCATCGGAAGCAGCCCCGTGATGCCGGGGGCCAGCCGGATGAAGAAACCGAACTTCTCCTTTTTTTCGATGACGCCGTCCACCCGCTGCCCCGCTGAAAAGCGCTCAAGAACTTCGACCCATGGATCGCCTTCGGCGTCGCGCAGGCTGAGAGAGATGCGTTTCTTTTCCGTGTCAACGGCCTTGACCGCTACGTTGACGGTGTCTCCGGGGTTGACCACATCCTCGGTCTTATGAACCCGGCGGGTGTAGCTCAATTCGCTGATGTGGATCATGCCCTCGATGCCCGGGGCAATTTCGACGAAGGCTCCGAAGTTCATGCAGCGCGTGACTTTCCCGCGAACGACATCCCCTTCGCGGAACTTGTCTTCGACGGTGAGCCAGGGGTCCACTTCCAGCTGTTTGATCGAAAGGCTGATGCGCGGCTGGCCTTTTTCGCCGACAGGGTCGATCCCCAAAACCTTAACCCGCGGCCGATCCCCGGGCTTGAGGAGTTCGTCGGTCGTCGAGGCCCTGGACCAGCTGATTTCCGATATGTGGACCATGCCCTCCAGCCCGGGGGTCAGTTCCACGAAGGCCCCGAAAGGCATAATGCGCGTCACCCGGCCGTCGAGCACATCGCCCGTATTCAGTGCGGCCAGAAATCGCTTGCGCTCGACTTCCAGCTCGCGGTTGAGCAGCGCGCGTCGGGACACGACGATGTTGCGCCCCTTGTCTTCGAAGCGGGTGACCAGGAACTGATAGGTCGCTCCGACATGCACGGCAGGATCCGGCACCGGCGAAATATCAATCTGGCTGATCGGGCAGAAAGCGCGGCGCTGCATGACCTCGATATGGAAGCCGCCTTTACAGGTTTCTTTGACCTTGCCCTCGACAGGGGCCGATTTTTGATGGGCCTCGCGCAGGATTTGCGCGCCGCCGATCCCGGAAATCGCCCGAGATAGCCGAATTTCGTTTTCTCCCACTGCGGTCACGTAAAGCTCGAGCTCGTCCCCTTCGACACACGTTAAGTTCTGGTCCGAGTCCAGCAATTCGCTGCGCTCGACCACTGCATCGATTTTCATACCGGTGTCGACGAAAACCGTGTCTTTGCCGATCGAAATGACCCGGCCCTTGACGCGGTCGCCGATTCGGGCTTCCGTGCGGGTGCCCGGGCTGAAGGCTTCGAGGAGTTCGGCAAAATTCTCTTCAGGGGCAGGCGTCTCTGGGTGATCCGTCATGAATGTTGTTCCTCCCATACTTAATCACAAAAAGCGCTCAATAGCAGAAACCCTGATCAATTACAAGTGAAGTTGAAATTCGCACCCGGTTGATTCCGGCCGCTTCGGAGCGAAACGGTCCCGGTCGTTGAATTGACAAAAGCAACGGTCTGCGTTACGGCACACGGCATGAATCGAAAGACGGCGCCCGCGGTGGAACGCGGGTATTTGATGGAAAGCGATGATGAAGCCACCCGGCTGGACGTCAAGACCGACGGCCGGACAGTGGAGGAACATGCCCGCTGGGCGGGCTTGACGCCCGGGCAACGCGTGGCGGATCTGGGTTGCGGGTCGGGCAAAACCACGTTTCATTTGAACCGTCTGGCTCAGCCCGGCGGCGGAGCGCTGGGCGTCGACCGGGCCGCCCAGCGGATTGATTTCGCGCGGCAGCACTACCGGGCTGAAGGGATCGATTTTCTCGTAAAGGACATCCGGGAGCCGCTCGACGAGTTGGGTCTATTCGATTTTATCTGGATCCGATTCGTCCTGGAGTATTATCGCGCTCAAAGCTTCGATCTCGTTCGGCATGTGGCCGATGCCCTCCGACCCGGCGGCACGCTGTGTTTGATCGATCTGGATTGCAACTGCCTGCGGTTCCACGGCTTCCCTCCGCGGACCATGAGGGCTGTAAACCGCATCATGGAGCTACTGGAGGCCCGGCGCAATTTCGACCCGTATGTCGGGGTCAAGCTCTATTCCTACCTTTACGACTTGGGTTTCAAAGACATCCAGGTCATGGTTGCACCCCACAACCTCATCTACGGCACCTTCCAGGAAAACGCGAAATTCAATTGGCGCAAGAAGGCAGAAATCGCCGGAAAACTGTCGGGATACGGTTTCGAGGAATACCCGGGAGGCTATGCCGAGTTCATCTCGGAGCTGGACCGTTTGTTCACCGACCCGCGGGTTTTCACCTACACCCCGCTGATGGTCTGCCGGGGGCGCAAGCCGGGCTCATGAAACGCCTCCCGACCTGATCGGCGCTTGTCTGCCGGCTGCGGCGGCTGCGATGGGTGCGAGCGGCACTCAGACGTATTTGGTCAGGCGGCTGAGGTATTTGTAGTAGGCCTGATTGTTGCCGTGAAGCGTATGGAACGCCCAGAGGTGGTAAACTTTTTCAACCGGGAGTCCGTTTTCCTCGGCGTAGGATAGAGGAAAAATCAACGCCGGGATCTGCTGCGCGCCAGTCGCTCTCAGCGCCTGCCGCATTGCCGAATACAGGATTTCCGGCGGCAGGCCGTGCGGCTCCAAAATAAACGCGTTGAGGCAATGAACCAGATCTGAAAGATTGAGGCCGATGTCCGAGATATTGACGACGATCAGGGCCTTCCGGCGGCCGTTCGCTCTCAGCGCAAACAGATGCCGTTCGCGCTTGAAGCCGTAGTTCCGATACTCCTGGCAAAGGGCTTCTTCCTGCCGTCCGCCGGGATCGAGGTCGATGGCCTTGACCATGATTCCACCGGAGGCCTGTGCATAAAAAAACGCAAGATGCTCCAGATCCTCCTGGGTGGCGGGTTCGAGCTCCCACCCGGTCGGAAGCACACCGGAGGCGTTGACGGCGTCCGGTATTCTTAAATAGGCAAACGGATCGACGGAGCAGCTTTGAGGGTTGTTGATATAGCGGGCCACCCCGCCGAAGACGCGGCTCGGGAACCGGTTCTCAGGCCGGTAGTAGCACACCATGTAGTCCATTTGCAGACCGTGGATGCGGAACGTGTCGTGCACGAACCGGCCGATCTGGTCGAGAACGACCAATCCGGCTCTGGGCAGCGCGGATTTCCGGGCAGCATGGTGGTGGATCAGCCAGGTCCTTTCCCAGAAGCGGATGGTTGCCATGTGGCCGAGGATCACGCCGTTGTCCTGGTAGACGAAATGGCGGGCGATGTCCGGGCTGCGCTGGTAGAGCTTCGCGTAGGTTTCCTTGATGTCTTTCTTGCTTTTTTCGATCAGGGCGTATTTGGCGGGATAAATGAAGCCGGTCTCGAACAGGAAGTCCCACAGGGCGTCCGGATCGATGTCGTTGCAGATGTAGGCGTTCCGGTCCTTTACCTGATGCAGAATTCCCAGCAGCTTGATGTGGTCCTGGGCGCTGATATCGATCAAGGCCAGGCCGCAGCGCACGCGCTGCCGCTTCTGCGGGCCGGTCAGCGGCTTGCAAAAGACGACCTGGACGCTGCACCGGATCTTGAAAATGTTGCCGAAACAAAGCGCCACCTCGGGCAAAATCAAACCGGGCAGCAGCACGCTGACGGTTTCATCTTCCTCTACCGCAAAGCCCGATCCGGATAGATCAACCACCTTCAGATCCACCCGCCTCTGGGTAAGGGGATGGCGGAAGAGGATGTTCGGCGAAGGGTTGAGCACCTGGCGATCGCTGCGGAATTCGGATTTGCGGTAGCGCTGGATTTCGTGTCTGAGAGGCTCCAGCACGTAGCTGTACGTGTCGCGTCCCGGCGTGGTGCGCAGGATGCGGCATTCGCTCGAATACAGCGTTTGCCGGCCGGAGTGGAAGACAACCTGCGCGGGCAGCGCGGCATCGATCCAGTCAAAGCGCTGGGGCGGAACCGCCCTGAGCTCGACCCGGAAAGAGGATGAGGTGAAATCCAGGAGCGAACCTGAAAACGCGGAACTGTTCTGAACCAGGTGGACGATGATGTCCTGGCAGCGCTGGCGCTCGATGCGGCGATGGCTGATCTCACGGCTGATTTCCGGCAGCGCCAGCCGGCAGCCGCCGGGTTGAATCTCGATCACCCGGGGAATCGCCTGAATAAATTTTTCGCCATGCGGCACGAGGATGTATTTCAGCTCGTGGGTCTTGCTCAGCGATGCGTCAGCGGGCTCCCCTGACCACGTACATTCCAAAACCGGCCCGGAGCA
>JALOPB010000250.1 GCA_025454115.1 Desulfobacterales bacterium
CTGCTGAATGTCATGGCCTCCGGCGTCGTGCCCCAGATCACGGCCATCATGGGGCCGTCCGCCGGCGGCGCGGTGTATTCCCCCGCGCTGACCGACTGGATCTTCATGGTCGAAAAAACCGGCTACATGTTCATCACCGGGCCGGAGGTCATCAAGGCCGTCACCCGCGAGACCGTGACCAAGGAGGAGCTGGGCGGGGCCATGGCCCACAACGCCCGCAGCGGAGTGGCCCACTTCGCCGCGCCCAGCGACCAGGCCTGCCTGGCCAAGATCCGCGAGTTGATGAGCTTCCTGCCCCAGAACAACTTGGAGGACCCGCCGCGCGTCGAGCCTTCCGACGACCCGCGGCGGCGGGACGAGCGGCTGCGCGAGGTGGTCCCGGCCGACCCCGGCAAACCCTACGACATCCGCGAGATCATCGTCTCCAACCTGGACGACCACCGCTTTTTCGAAGTGCACGAGCACTATGCCAAGAACATCGTCGTGGGCTTCGGGCGCCTGGACGGGATTGCGGTGGGCGTGGTGGCCAACCAGCCCGGGGTGATGGCCGGCTGCCTGGACATCGACGCCTCGATCAAGGGCGCGCGCTTCGTGCGCTTCTGCGACGCCTGCACATCCGCGGCGACGTCAACCTCGCCTACCCCACGGCCGAGATCGCCGTCATGGGAGCCGAAGGCGCGGTCAACATCATCCGCCGCAGCGAGATCGAGGCCGCACCCGACCCGGCGGCCGAGCGCCGCCGCCTGATCGCCGACTACCAGGAGAAGTTCTCCAACCCCTATCGCGCGGCGGAGTTAGGCTACATCGACGAGGTGATCGACCCGGCCGACACGCGCCCCAAGCTCATCCAGGCGCTGCGCATGCTGAAGACCAAGCGGGACACCAACCCGCCCAAGAAGCACGCCAACATCCCTCTATAAACCAAGGAGCCGGAGAGATGACCTGGGAATATATCGGCGACCTGATCCTGAGCATCCTCTATACCCAGACCGGGGTGCCGAACATAGAGGTCAAGCAGTTGATCATGCTGGCCATTTCGGGACTCTTCATCTATCTGGCCGTGGGCAAAAAATTCGAGCCGCTCCTGCTGCTGCCGATCGGCTTCGGGATTTTCCTCGTCAATTTTCCGCTGGTGCCCCTCATGGGCTACACCGAGCACGGGACTCCGGAGCTTATCCGCGCTTTCTATAAATACGGCGTGGAATGGGAGATCATTCCCTGCGTCATTTTCCTGGGGCTGGGCGCCATGACGGACTTCGGACCGCTGATCGCCAACCCCAAGACCCTGATCATCGGCGCCGGCGCTCAGCTCGGGGTGTTCGTCACCTATATCGGGGTCTTGTTTTTCGGCTTCACCCTGAAGGAGGCCGCGTCGGTCGGGATCATCGGCGGAGCGGACGGGCCGACCACCATCTACCTTACTACCAAGCTCGCCCCGCACCTCCTGGGAGCCAATGCACTCGCGGCCTATTCCTACATGGCCATGGTGCCCCTCATCCAGCCGCCGGTCATGAAGCTTCTCACCACCCGCTCCCAACGTAAGATCCGGATGCGCCAGCTGCGGGAGGTCTCCACCCGGGAGAAGCTGTTCTTCCCGCTGATCGCTTCCGTTCTCATCATCCTGCTGGTGCCGGCGGTGGCGCCGCTCATGGGCATGTTCATGTTCGGCAACTTCATGCGCGAATCCCTCGTGGTGAAGCGTCTTTCCGAAACGGCCCAGAACGCCCTCATGAACATCGTGACCATTTTTCTGGGGCTCTCCGTGGGGGCCACCATGCAGGCGGAGGTCTTTCTCAACTGGAAGCCGCTGCTGATCTTCGGATTCGGACTGATCGACTTCGTGATCTGCACCGCCGGGGGCATCCTGACCGTCCACGTCATGAACCTGTTCCTGAAGGACAAGATCAACCCATTGATCGGCTCCGCCGGGGTCTCCGCGGTGCCCATGTCGGCGCGGGTATCGCACAACATGGGTATCCAGGAGGACCCGAACAACTGGCTGCTCATGCACGCCATGGGGCCGAATCTGGCCGGCGTCATCGGCTCGGCCGCGGCCGCCGGCATGTTCATCGCCATGTTTCAATAGGAGGCGGCCATGAAGACAATATCCTCCCGCGCGAAACTCGCCGTCCATATGATACGCCTGACAATCGGTCTCTTTTGCGGGCTGGCGATCTCGAATACCGGATGGGCGGCCTTCGGCGATGACCCCGAAAAACCCAAACCCGAATTCACCCGCCAGGAAGAACGGATGGCGGCCAAGCTTATCCCCCGCGGGAAGAGCACCAGCGTCCTGATCGAGTTCCGGGCGGCCGGCGGCAGGCTCCTCGGCATAGAAGGCGTCGACTTCGACCCGGCCGGCCAGAGAGGCATGGACGCCAAGGATTTCCGCTCGGACCTTTTTGCCGTGACCGCCGGCGGGATCGCTCCGGGCGGCGAGATCAAGCTGTCCCTGTCTTCCAACTACTTCACCCAGGCCACCGAGCTATGGGTCTTCAATCGCGCGTCGGTCCCTCCCTGGCTGCCGGCCCGGGCCGAGAGCATTGAACGCCCGGACCGGGTCCAGGAGCTTGTCGTCGCCGTCACAGACGGCGGCCCCTTGGACGGCGACGGGGCGACCAACGGCGAGATTCTCCTGGTCGTCGGACCCAGGGATTCCTTCTGGGGCTATGCCCTCGGCACGCTATTGATAAGGTTCTTCGGGGTTTTCCTGGTGCTCGGCGTGCTCCAGGCGGGAATGCTTCTGGCGGGCCAGATTTTCCAGGCGTTGGACCGGCGCCAAGAGGCGCCGAAAATCACAGCCGCCACCGCAGCGGCAGAACCGGATGGGTTGACGGATGCCATCGAAGCGGAGGCAGCCACGGCCATCGCCGTGGCGCTGCACCTGCACCTTGCGGCCCTGCAGGCTTCGGGCTCCCTGAACCTGGGGCAATTCGACGCTTCTTCCTGGGCGCGGCAGGGACGCACTCAAATCATGCGCGACCGCCTGCTCACGCACGACCGTGCCGGGCGTAAGTAGATCCGATCCATAACAACCACCTGATAGGATGCGGCCATGGGATACAAGATATCTGTCGGCGGCAAGAAATTCGATGTGGAAATCGGCCCGATCGTCGACGGGCAGGTCCGGGTCTCGGTGAACAACCAGGCCTATGACGTGGTGGTGGACAACTTCACGGAAGTGGCCGCCGGCATTCCTCCGGCGGCCGCGGCAGGAGCGCCAGCCGCCCCGGAAAAGCCGGCCCGCTCCGCGGTGTCGCTGCTTAAACCGGCCCATGCGTCCTTTGTAGCCGGTGAGAACGCGTTGACCGCCCCCATTCCCGGGCTCATTCTGGAGGTGCGCGTCAGGGTGGGGGACCGGGTTTCCGCCGGCCAGATCGTGGCCGTTATGGAAGCGATGAAGATGGAAAACAACCTGAATGCCCAGAAGGACGGCATCGTCAGGGACATCCGCGTCCAGAAAGGCACCGAGGTCTCCACCGGCGACGTCATCATGCTTATCCATTGAGTCTGTTGGAGCTGCCGGTCAGCAACACCGTTCACATCCGGGCAACCCCGAGAAAGACGGCGTGCAGACTGACAACCAGAACCAGGAACAGCCGGCGGGCCGTCTCCGCGGAAAGGCCGGGGAAGCGGTATGCGATTGAGGCTTGGCGGCAGCTCGCGAGGCAGTCGCCGCACAGGGTGCAGTTGAAGCCCGTCCGGCCGCGCTCGATGTCGGTTGGCTTCAGCGCCTCGTAGCGGCAGGCCTGCGAACAGGCGCTGCAGCGGCTGCAGCCGGAATCAATTCGCATCCTCCAGGGTGAGACCCTGCCCAGAAAGTTGCTGACGGCTCCCAGGGGGCAGTAGGCCGTGCAGTGGGCCATCACGCCGAGCCTGCCGGAGGCCGTCAGCATGACGACCACCCCCGCGGCCCCGAAAACGCCGCCGAGCGCTGCCGCGATCCCGGTCGAAACGCCCAGTAACCGCATCAGCAGCGCCGCTGCAACCACGACGGCCAAGCTGAACCAGCGGCCGTGGCGCGCCCATGCCGGCAGCGCCCCGGGCCGTTTCCGGGACCGGCTCAGGGCGTCGTCCCAGGCGCCGATGTAACACAGGTGGCTGCACCAGGCCGGCCCCACTATAAGCAGCGTGGCCGCGAACAGGATCGGCATGAAATAACCGCCGCCCCGGTATATCGGCCCGCCGACGATCACGGCCGGAACGGGCAGATGCAGCGCCCCGGACATCAAGAACTCCCGCACGCCGGCGATCCCCAGTGCAAGCTGGCAGAAGAAGACCAGCGAGAACAGACCCCAGATCCGGCTGCGGACCGGGGACCAGCGGGCGGGGTCCGTCATCCGTCCAGCCGCCCAGGCGGCATAGACCCCCAACGCCAGGATCTCCAGCCAGCCCCAGCCGGGATAAAAGCGATCGAGCATCAGGATCGGAAACCCAACCGTTTCCCGCACGACACCCGCCAGAACCGCCGTCAGAATGAAGGTGCCGCCGCTGGTCGCGGCCTGCTCGGGGTTTCGGTTGAAAAAGACGCGGCCGCCGGCACGAACGAGCCAGACCAGCGAAAGCACATTCAGGGCTACAACCGCCGCCATGATGATGTTCATCCGCAGCCAGGGACGGCCGGCGGCCAAGCGGATGGCCAGGAAATCCGCCCAGGTGCCTGCCCAGACCGCCAGCCCGGCCGCCAAGAATGCCATAAGGGCAATCCGCACCCAGGCCCGTCGCGTGGCGGCGAGCGCCGCCAGAGCGGCAACCGAGAGACAGAGCCCAGAGTTCCCGAAGCGCAGGAAGTGGCCGGACAGCAGAACGAGGCTCAGAAGAGGTAGGATGACGCCATAGCGCGCGCGTCCGCCGACAACCGGCGCATCCGGGTCTGTTTTTGGAAAAGCATCCATAGTGGCGTTCCTGAGAGCGACCGACAGATGAGACAGTGTCCCAACCTTATCGGCTCCCGCTCCGATCCGGATTGACTAAGGTCAATTGCCGGCTCCGTGCGTATAATCCCGCTTACTGTTGGCCGGAAAATTTCCTGACAAGATCGGAAGCTGCGGACAAAGCTGTTTTATGTTGACTTGAAAGGGGAATTTCTACATATATCAAATCGTTTCATTCGGCGCAGGCTCCGAGATGTATTGCATTTCCGACATTCACTATCAAGGAGGGGCAAAATGAAGAAAAAGCTGTTGGTCGTGCTACTGGTTTTGTCCATGGCTGCGGTTCTTTGCACGTACTCCGCCTCAACGGTTTTGGCGGCGAAGAAATTCGTCTCCATCGCCTCCGGCTGGGT
>JALOPB010000251.1 GCA_025454115.1 Desulfobacterales bacterium
TGCTGAAACCGGTGTCGATTCCCTGCGAGCGGTCGAAAAATGCAGCCAGCATCCCGGAAAAATGTGGGTCATCCGCGGCCGGCGCATGCTCCCGCTTCTGCCGATCGGACCGGCCGATCAGCCCTGGCACAGCAGCCAGTACCCGTCTCTTCCCGAAGTCTATATCCAAAACGCCAGTCTTGAGATCGCCTGGTCGCGCGTGGTTTTGGAAGGCCGCACCATCGCCGGCCATGTGGTCATGCCCTTCCTCACCCGTAACGCGGAGGGCTTTGACGTGAACCAGGCATATGACTGGGGCCTGGCTGAATACATGGCCCGAAACGGTCAGGCGCAGCTGTGCAGGATTTTCAAGGCCCCCTGCCCGATTTGATCAGCGGCATGGAGCCTCAGAGGGCCATCGGCTCCTATCGGTCGGGGAATAGCCGCTTCAAACCATAAATCGTCACGACCCGATCGTTTCCACTGAATTCCCTTATCTCGGCATATTGCCGAAACCGCGGAAGCTCGTTTCCCGCCCGCCGACGCGTGTAAAGCACCAGCAGATCAATATTTTTTTTCAACGCGACCGGTTCGATTCCCGAAAAATCCTTGTCATCCACCTCCAGGTAAAGCTGGGTAGGTCCATCTCGATAGAAATTGATTTCACGGCCAGTGTGAAACGCCACCACGGCATCGTTAAAAAAGATTCTCATGTTCTGGAAATCCGACTGTTGAGCGATCCATGAGCCGGCCCGGGATTTCAGATCATCCGGCTTGCTGAAATAATGGTTGAACTTGGAGGTCGGAAAAATAAAGACCACCAGGACCAAGCCGGCGACCATCAACCGCCCCCGCGGATGGCGTCTGGCGGCATCCAGGATTTTAGTAATTCCCGCACCGATCCACGGACATACCAGCAGGGCCGGTGTGAACAGATGGCGGTAAAGCATGTAATCATGCCAGATGAAAAACGCCCCCAACATTCCCAGAAAGCAAACGGCTGTTAAAAGGACGAAGATATGCCCGACGTGGTAACGCACCCCTCTGAAGCCGAATACCAGGGTGATGAGATGAATGGGCAGGATGACTTTGATGAGCATGAACAGGATGCCCAGCAGATAGATCGGCACGATTAATTGCTTGGCAACCCCTGCGAATTTCAGTCCCACCACGCTGTGCCGTGCCGAATCCTGCATCAATTGCAGCTGCGAGGATATCTGCTGGAAATTCTCCAAATTGAAAAACTCGCCGGAGATAGCCACCCAATTGTCGAAACGGCCGCCGATGGCGCTCCGATACTCCAATACCCAGAAGGCGCCGGCACTCAGGATGATAAAAAGACCGCCCCAAACGGCGAGCATCCGCCCATACACGCTCCGATGACCGCCCGGCTTGATTGCCATCACCGTCGCCACAGCCCCAAAGACCGGGATCAAGATCAATCCATCGACCCGAAAAAGGGTTGAACACCATGCCAAAGCGGCCGAGATCGCCGCATGGTCTAGGCGATGGGACGTGAGCGCTTTTTGAGCCGAATAAACCGAGCAGAGAATGCAAAAGAAAAAAACCGGATCGCGAAGCACCGAAAAAGAATTCAGAAGAGCAACGTCATGAAGAGATATGAAACCAGCCGGCCGGCGATGACCCAGTCCGGAATGAGGTCGTGGAGCAAGGTTATCAGATAGGGATAGAGCGGCAGGGAATAAATGGATAAGCCTTCCTGGAACCGGCCCTCTGCAAACTTCCGAGCAGCGGAAAGGAAGACCTCCCCGTCTAAATTGAGGTCCGCCTTCCAACGGGCTATGAAGAGCGCCCCCATCAAGAGAAGGCCAAACCCGAAAACCGCCAAAAAACCATAACGGCTTTCGGGCAGCGTGACGATGCGATTGATGGCAGCCTTCACTAGGCCATTCTCTTCCGGAGGTAAATCCGCGGCCCGGGCACGCGCATCACCTCTCTCCTCCGCCGCCCCAATGCATTCCAGACGTGTATCTATTGGGCCTGGCGGCGTTACCGGGATTTTCCGGGAATGAGCATTTCATACCAATCATAGACCGTGCTTCGACCTCCGAAGTTTTCTTTATACTGGGCAAGGCCTGCATTTAGAAAAAGCCCCTCGTTTTCCGTCGATATCCCGAAATCGAAATAGGGCTTTTCCCGATAGAATGTGTTGATGAGCGTATCCAATACCAAATCGCCCGCTCCGAGATCCCTGCCTTCGTCGGTTGCAGCAATGTACTGGGTGTGTGCGACCTGTCGGCTTTCGTAGATGATGACTCCGGCCAGCATCTCGGCCTGCCGATAAGCAGCGAACAACTTGATGTGCTCTGGAAACCGACCCGCCAGCATGGCGATCTCGTCCGCACGGTGGACCGGCGACTTGTCGTGGTATTTGCGCAGGACATACTCCTCGATGTCCATAAACGCCCTGAAGTCGAGGCTGGGCCGAACGTCGAGCTGTGCCTTCCGAGCCTTGTTGGTGCTCCATTTGCGGCCTTTGGAATATGGCAATCGATGGTGTTGAACAATGGTTGTGGACAGGTCTCTTCGCATCAGACGAGCCCCTCTGACGAAAAGGGCGTACAAGTCTTCCTCCGCAGGAAGATCATGATAGATGTGCGGAACCGGCTTATAAATGACTCTACAAAACCCCCGCTCGCCGAGATGGATCAGCAGATGCTCGAACACCCGCAGCATGATTTCCGCGCTCATGCCCTCATTGGCGATGATGCCACCGAAGGTCAAACCTCCATGGGAAACGAGATCCTGGTCCTTGCGATTGGCCGGGAGGACCGCGATCAGGTGGTCGTTTTCGTAAACCATCAAGGAAGCGTCCAGGAAGCGGTCGGAATGGTAATCCATATAATCTCGGCAGAACAAGAAAAGACCGTTCTTGGATCGACGCACGAAGTCGTCCCAGAGACGCTGCCGCTGGGGGTTGTATGGATCGACTCTGAGATTGGCGGGTTTCATGGCATGGCTTCCGCGTATCCGAAACCGTCTTTACCCATATCGTTGCCGTTGTAAAACATATAGGTCCGGCCGTGGACCGTAATCAACGCCGGATAGCAAAGCGTTCGGGAATCCCAACCGGAGGCTGAAAGAGTCAACCCGATTTGATCATCCTTCCGGACCCAGTGGGTCCCGTCGGAAGACTCGGCATAGCCCGGAAAGTAGTGCCCCGCTATATCACCTTTCGTGAAATACATCTGATAGATTCCGTCGCGCTTGGTCACGCGCGGCCGTCCGATGCGATACTCGCTGTTCTCTACATCGATGCACAACCTCCCCGGCTGATGAAACGATAGACCATCTGGAGATTCCGTGCAGTGGATATGGTAACGCGGATAGGGAACGCCGCCGATCATCTCCCAGCCGCTGCCGCTGGCGTACCAAACCTTCCAAACCCCGTCTTCGACTAAAACCGAATGAATGGCACGAATGAACAGGGATTCGCCATCGCGGTCCAGGACGGGGGCGCCGGTGAGCCGTTCGAAGGACTCGCCATGGTCGCGACTGACGGCAAGCCCCGAAAAGGCTAGAAACTTGACCTTCTGCACCTGCTGAAAGCCGACGTAGTACATCCGAACCGTATCATCGATTCGGAGCACGTCTCCGAGGATCACACCGTTGTCGTCAAACGTCCCGGGACGCCCGATGTCCAGGACGGGCCGGGAAGACACTTTCAGCACGTTCGAAGGATCGTCGGCCGCCACATCGACATATCCGATACGGCTCACGCCCATTGCATCCCTGAACCCGGCATAAACCCGTATTGCACCGGGCTCCAGCTGGATGGGGGTCGGTGTCAGCGCCGAGTGCCGGGCCCACGAAATTGATCCGTCCGGCCCGTAGATCAACCCCTTCTTGACCCACTGCATCACGTTAGCCCTTCACGCCAAATGTCTTGAAACTGGATTGCGGCAATGCGCGGGCGGGATTGCCGACATAGACTTTTTGGGGCTCCGTATTTTTCACAACCACGGCTCCGGAGCCGATGATGCAGTCATCCGCAACGATGATCCGATCATTGAAGGCCGCATTCACTCCGACAAAACAGGACGCACCGATCTCGCAGAAGCCGGAAATGACCGCATGCGAGGCAACATACGTGTTCCGGCGGATCACGGTTTGATGGCCGATGTGATTGCCGCTCCATAAGTAGACATTGTTTTCAATCCGGACTCCATGTTGGACGACGTTGTTTTCCAGGATGAAACAATTCTCCCCGATGCAGGCGGTATGCCACACAAACGCTTTGGAGCTTATATAGCTCGCCAGGGCGTACCCCCGGGATTTGACGTATTCATACAGCCGGGTTCGGACACGGTTGAGCTGGGTATACGAGATGGCGACAAACGCCGAGTGCTCATTTGGGCTGAACGACGTCTCCAAGCGTTCCAACGGTATTACCGGAAGGCCGCATAAGCGATCCACCCTGATAAACTGCTGTTCGACGGCGAACCCGACGACTGCCAAGTTCGAATCGTGTGTAAAATACTCGTGGGCGAGTTGAGCCGTTTCCCCGTCTCCGATAATCACCAGCTTCTGTGTCATGCCATTTCTCTTTGGAGATGGAATAGAAGGATCGGTAAGGGCAGCACGGGCCAAACCCCGGTCGAGATCGGCGTTCTCCCGGCGGCCCTATCTGCGGACTTTTTTAAACGGCTTCCCAGTAAAGGGATTCTGACCGATCTTCCGTTTAATGAAATACCTCAGTTCGGTCCATGGCCGTCTCACGATAGAAATCATCATCAGCAGAAGGATCGCCGGATGATAACGATAATAATCTGCGATCCGCCGATCGCAAATATGGTCCACATAATCCAGGGCTTGTTTATAGGCCATCCGCCGGACCGCACCGGCATGCGGCCCCCTCAAATCGGCCCGGTGAAGGTTGTAGAAGACGACGAACTTGACCTTCTGCTTCGTCCGAAGCCACTGAGGGTCGGATCGCGAGTAGGACTCCTTCGGCGTTCCGATCTCGCATACGCATTTGGGGTTTACGGCCACTGACCCAATGGCACTCAAAATGAAAACATATGCGCAGACGTTGTCCTCCCCCGAATTCAATCGCCGCGCGAGCGGAGCGTTGACCATGAAAGGCGCATCATAGGCACTAAGTTCCCATGCCATTTCATGATCCAGGATGATGGCTTGGGTCCAATCCAGACCACCCCGCCGGTAGCGGCGAATGAAGTCCGCTCCGTTCAGTACCGTCCAGCCATGGGCGCCACTCAGGCCATCCGGAATATCGAGCATTTGCCTGGCGCTGTGCTCATATACGGAGTTCGCCATGCAAAGATGGCAGGCGTGCTGAGTCCTCATCACCTCAACGGCCTCTGTGATGAAGTTTCGATCGATAAACCGGTTGTCGTGAGCCATGGGCACCAGGTATTTGCCGGTCGCCTGTTCAACCGTAAATCGGAAATTATCCATTACGCCGAGATTATGAGGCTGACGAAAAAACCGGATCGTCAACTGATGGTCCTGAGTTTCCTGGAACTCCCTGGCGACCGGCTCTAACCATACGGGCGAACCGTCGTCCGAAACAATGACCTCCAGGGGCCGGTACGTCTGCTCGACGGTCGACTTCAGAGCCTGCCGAAGATAGGCTGGCTGGTTGTAGGCCGGAATGACGACGCTTACGGTTTGTTCTTCGAATTTCTTCATAGGTAATGGCCTTCAGGCATCCACCCGCGATGGGCATCGAGCGAACCCTCGGATCGCCTCGATAACCCTCTCCTGAGCATCCAACCCAAGATGGGGTCCCATGGGCAGGCTCAACACGGTTTCGGCAAGTCGCTCGGTCACCGGATAGGCGCCAGGCTTGAACCCGGCATCCGCATAGGCCTTCGAGCGGTGCGGCGGTACGGGGTAATGAATCAAAGTCTCGATGTTTGCGAGAAGGAGGTGCTGCTTCAAGGCATCGCGCCGCGGATGCCGGACGACAAAGAGATGCCAGACGGGCTCGGCAAAGGATGAAACCTGCGGTAGAATCAGTTGAGGAACGTGGGATAAGGCCGTACGATACCGTTCGGCAAGAGCCATGCGGCGCCGGTTCCACTCGTCCAGGCGCTTCAGTTTAACCCGCAGCAACGCCGCCTGCAGTTCATCCAGTCGTGCGTTACCCCCCTGGACCTCGTGGTAATACTTGACCGATGAACCGTAGTTGCGCAACCGCCGCACATTCACAGCCAACGTATCGTCATTCGTCACCACGGCGCCGCCGTCCCCAAGCGCCCCGAGATTTTTGCCTGGATAAAAACTGAAGCCCGCCGCGTCACCCAGATTCCCGGCCGAACTGGCATGATCGCGCGTGTGCGCGCCGTCAGCACGGCCTGGATACGGTCAGTTCGAATGGTATAGGTGGACTCGTCGGGCTCCACCGCGACCGGTACCGCCCCAGCGCGGGAAACCGCCAGCCATGTGGCAATAAACGTGTTGGCCGGCACGATCACCTCGTCCCCAAAGCCGATTTCGTAGCCTCTGAGAATCAGCTCCAATGCATCCAGGCCGTTGCTGACCCCGATGCAGTGCCTGGCACCGCAATACGCCGCGAATTCGGTTTCAAAAGCATCGAGCTCCGATCCCAGAATATACCGGCCCGAGGCCATGACCCGCCGACAGGCAGCATCCAGTTCCTCTTGCAGCTCCAGATAAGACGCCTGAAGGTCTAGAAACGTGACGTTCACTTCAGAGGCTCCCGGACGGCTCGGATAAAATCGGGATAATGCCGGAAATAATCGGCCTCATCGTAAAACGCCGAAACGAGCGCGACGCACACCGAGCCGGACGAAAAATTGTCGATCTCGCGCCAGATCATCGGAGGAATGTAGAGCCCGTAATAAGACCGGTTCAGGTGAAATTTCATCTTGTGGAAACTGTCGTCCACCGTCACATCGAAACTGCCGGACATCGCGATCAGGAACTGATGCAGCGCCCGGTGGGCATGGCCGGCTCGCAGGGCGCCGCCCGGCACATCGTAAAGATAGTAAACCCGCTTGATGTCGAAGGGGATGTGGCGGGAACTCTCAATAAACGTCAGGTTGCCTCGCGGGTCGTTGATTTTCGGCAAATCGATCAGTTTACATGTTTCAAGTGACACGGAACCCCCTCCTCCAGTTAGATTAGATCGGGCCGCTTCGGAATAGCCGCACCGGTGCTCACACTCAAGCGGCTCGGCGGAAAACCCCATTGCATCCTCCGGCGCAGTCTCCCGTCTGTTTCCTCCGGCGCTCGGCGGATCGCGTATAGTGCTTGTCAATGAGACGATATCGATGATCCTTCAAAAACTCCAAAATGTCATCCGTGTGCGGCTCATTCAATTCAACCTGGATGCTGACCGGCGCTGCGGCAGCGCTTAGCAGATCGGCCATGCCTCGGAGGATGCGATACTCGTTGCCATCCACATCGATTTTGACATGGTGAGGGGGAGGAATGCCGGCGGTTGCGATGAGCCGATCGACGGTCGTGGCAAACTTCAACTCGGCGATCGGGTGGCTGGACGACCTGGAGGTTTCTTCGGAAGCAGTGAAAAACTGGCTGTTGGAGGTGCCGGCGCCCGCAGAGCCGTAGTTGAACTGCGCAAACCCTTCTTCGGCATCCAGTGCGGTGCTGCATGCGGTCACCACGTCCTGAAGGCGGTTGCAGGTGACGTTATCGATCAGGCGTGCAAAATTAGCGGC
>JALOPB010000252.1 GCA_025454115.1 Desulfobacterales bacterium
GCGCGCGCAGTTGCCCGCAGGCGGCGGAGATGTCCTGGCCCTTGCTCTGGCGGATGATCACGGTGAAATGCTTGCGCAGAAGGATGTCCTGGAAGGCCAAAATGGTTTCTTCCGGGGGCCGTTTGAATTCGCTGCCCTCGTGGGGGTTGAAGGGAATAAGGTTGACCTTGCAGCGGATCGGGTGCAGCAGACGCGCCAGCCGGCGTGCGTCCTCCGGGGTGTCGTTGATCCCTCTGATCAGGATGTATTCGAAGGTGATGCGCCGGCCCGGCGGAAGCGGATAGGTGCGGCAAGCCTCTAGCAGCACCTCCAGGGGGTATCTGGCGTTGATGGGCATCAGCCGGCTGCGGGTGGCGTTGTCCGTGGCATTGAGGGACACGGCCAGGCTCGCCCGCGACCGCCGGCCGAACTCCAGCATCTGCGGCACCAGGCCGGCGGTGGACACCGTCACGCGCTTGGCTGCGAACCCGAGACCGACGTCGCTGTCGGTGATGACCTCCAGGGCGCCCAGGAGGTTCTCGAGGTTGGCCAGCGGCTCGCCCATGCCCATGAACACGAGGTTGCTCAACAGCTCCGACTCGGGAAGGTCGTGCCGGATGTCGCGGACCTGGGCGAGGATTTCCCCGCGGGTGAGGTTGCGCCGCAGCCCGGACTTGGCCGTCAGGCAGAAGCGGCAGTTCTGGGCGCAGCCCACCTGGCTCGACACGCACAGGGTGAAATGGTCGCGCTCCGGGATGAGGACGCTCTCGATGCTCTCGCCGTCCTCCAGTCCGAACAGGTACTTGCGCGTGCCGTCCGCGGAGGTCCGGGTGGCTCGGACCTCCAGCCGCGGAATCCGGAAATGCTGCGGCAGCAGCGCGCGAACTTCCTTGGCGATGTCCGACATTTCGGCGAAGCTGTCCTTTTGGCGGCGGTAGATCCACTTAACAATCTGTCCCGCCCGATAGGCGGCGATTCCCCGTTCGCCCAGCCAGTCGACCAGCTGCTGCCGTGAAACATTCAGGATGTTGATCCGCTCGGCATCGAGACGCATTTTGATCTTCCTGCTGCAGATGAGGGGGGCATGTTTACGTATCGGCCCCGAATGTGATAAGCATGGATTCCAGCGACAGGATGCGGGCACTTAGCGTTTGCTCGACCCCGCGAATCCTGTAACCCATTGGTTTATTATTGCTTGACATAGCACTGATGCCATTGTAATTTCAAGAATTTGTAAAAAGCAGACGATACGCTCATGTTCGAAAATCTCAGCGACAAGCTCGATTCCGTTTTCAAGAAGCTGCGCGGGCACGGCAAGCTCAACGAAAAAAACATCGATGAGGGCCTGAAGGAAGTCCGCATGGCCCTGCTCGAGGCCGACGTCCACTACCGCGTGGTCAAAGGTTTCATCGAGGAGGTGCGCCAGCGTGCGCTGGGCCAGGAGGTGATGGACAGCCTCACCCCCGGCCAGCAGGTGGTTAAGATCGTCAACGAGAAGCTGACCGAGTTGATGGGCTCGCGCCACGAAGCGCTGAATCTGGCGGGTTCGCCGCCGGCCGCCGTCATGCTGGTCGGTCTGCAGGGCTCCGGAAAAACCACCACGGCCGGCAAGCTGTCGATTCTGCTGCGCAAGATGGGCCGGCGCCCGTTCCTGGTGCCGGCGGACGTCTACCGCCCGGCGGCCATCGATCAATTGAAGACGATCGCCGACCAGGTCCAGGTACCGGTCTTTGCGTCTTCCCCCGAGCAGGATCCGGTACAGATCTGCCTGGAGGCCAAGGCAACCGCCTTCCAGAAGGGCTGCGACGTGCTGGTCCTCGACACGGCCGGGCGGCTGCACATCGATGAGGAGCTGATGGCCGAACTTGGGCGGATCAAGGAGTCTATACGCCCGTCCGACATCATGCTCGTGGCGGATGCCATGACCGGCCAGGATGCCGTGAACATTGCCAAGTCTTTCAACGAGCGCCTGGATATCAGCGGCGTTATTCTGACCAAGATGGACGGCGATGCACGCGGCGGCGCAGCCCTGTCCATCAAGACCATCACCGGCAAGCCGATCAAGTTCATCGGCGTCGGCGAGAAACTGAACGCGCTCGAACCGTTTCACCCCGACCGCATGGCCGCCAGCATCCTGGGCATGGGCGATGTGCTCACCCTGATCGAAAAAGCCCAGGAAGCCGTCGACGAGAAGAAAGCGGTTGAGCTCCAAAAAAAATTGCGCAAGAGCCAGTTCACGCTGGACGATTTCCGCGACCAGTTGACTCAGGTGCGCAAGATGGGCTCGTTGTCCGATATCTTGAAAATGGTTCCCGGGATGGGCAAGATCAAGCACATGAAGAGCCTCGACATCGACGACCGCGAATTCGTGCGGATCGAGGCCATCATTAATTCCATGACCTCCCAGGAGCGCCGGCAGCATGGCATCATCAATGGCAGCCGGCGGAAACGGATCGCGGCCGGCAGCGGAACCAGGATCCAGGATGTCAACGCTCTTTTGAAAAATTATACCCAGATGCTGAAGATGCTCAAAAAGTTTAATCAAGGCGGCTTCCGTCGCGGAATGCTGCCCTTCTGAAGGAGAATGCAACCCATGGCAGTCAAAATCAGGCTGGCGCGGCATGGCGCCAAAAAGAAACCTTTCTATCGAATCGTGGTGACCGACAGCGAAAGCCCACGGGACGGGAAATATCTGGAAAATGTGGGGACCTACGACCCCAAAGTGATCCCCACCCGAGTGACGTTTAAAACCGAGCGGGTCCAGTACTGGCTGGGCAAGGGCGCCACCCCGACCGATACCGTCAAAACCCTTCTGAAACAAGAGGGCGTTATCGGGCATAAGCGTTAAGGCCCGTCCAAGGCCGCGGATCGTATCGCCACGTAGCCGGAGAACGCGCTTCCGCCGGGGCCCAAAAGTTGAGAGGCGCACCGGATTAACCGCCTGGCCGCATCGTTCTCAACCGCCAACCCAGGGAGCCGGAGCCATGAAAGAACTGGTCAATCGCATCGCGCAGGCATTGGTTGATCACCCCGATCAGGTCCAGGTCACCGAGGTGGAGGGGAACCAGACCACCGTTCTCGAACTCAAGGTCGCGAAGGAGGATTTGGGCAAAATCATCGGCAAGGAGGGCCGCAACGCCAGGGCCATCCGCACGATCCTGGGCGCCGCGTCGGCCAAGCTGAAGAAGCGTACGGTCCTGGAGATTATCGAGTAGGCTGTGCCGGATCCAAGCTTCATCCTAATGGGACGGATTGTCGGCGCGCACGGCATTGCCGGCGGTTTGAAGGTGTTGTCTTACGCCGAATCATTGGCCGTCTTCGCCGCCGGACGGACGGTCGTCGTCCGAAGCGAGGCTGGGGTGGAGACGGTTTACGAAATCGCATGGTCCAGAGCCCAGGGACGAGCGGCCCTGCTGGGCCTGAAGGGCGTCGCCAACCGCAGCCAGGCGGAAGCGTTGCTCGGCTGCGATCTGTTCCTTGACAAAGCGACGCTGCCGAAGCTGGAGGAGGGCAGTTACTACTGGGCCGATTTGATCGGTCTGGAAGTGCATTCTGTCGACGGTGATTGTCTGGGCCGGATCGCGTCGATCATCCAGACCGGCAGCAATGACGTTTATGTGGTAAAACTGAAGGACCGGGAACTGCTGCTGCCGGCACTCCGGTCGGTGGTCCAGTCCGTCGACCTGGCGGCCCGCCGCATGGTGGTAGCGGTGCCCGAAGGCCTGGAGTGAGTGACCGCTGTCGCATGCAGATGCTGGTGCTGACCCTTTTTCCGGACATGTTCGATGCGTTCTGGTCGCACGGCATCATGCGCAAAGCCGTTGAACAGGGGAGCATCGTGGCGGCCGCGATGAATATCCGGGACTTTGCGCTGGATCGGCACCATGTCACCGACGACCGACCCTACGGTGGTGGAAGCGGCATGGTCATGAAGCCGGAGCCACTGGCCGCGGCCATCCGTGCGGCGAGGGAACGGGCACCAGCCGCCCGCACCATCCTGATGAGCCCCCAGGGCCGGGTGTTCGATCAAACCATCGCGCGGGAGATGGCCTCTCTGCCGGCGATGATTTTGGTGTGCGGACGGTACGAGGGCGTGGACGAACGCCTCAGCCGTGATCTGATCAGCGATGAGCTGTCCATCGGCGACTATGTCCTGACCGGCGGCGAAGTCGCCGCCATGGTGGTGATTGATGCTGTGACGCGGCTGATTCCCGGGGTCCTGGGCGGAGCGGATTCCGCCGAGCGCGACTCGTTTTCCAACGGACTGCTCGAGCACCCCCACTACACACGACCGCCGGTGTTTGAGGGCGCGGCAGTACCCGATGTGCTGCTGACCGGCCATCATCGCAATATCGAACGCTGGCGCCTGGAGGCATCCCTCATGCGGACGTTCGTCAATCGACCGGACCTGCTGCAGGAACGAAAACGGACGGATGAGGAGACCGATATTCTGAGGCGCTGGCAGGCCGAATTAGACCAGCTTCTCGGCGAACGGCTGGAAAAAACGACCTTGGGCTGCGAATAGTTATTGACCATTATAGATAATTTGAAATAGAATGAAAATTTCGATTCCTTCGAATTTATTAGAGGAGAAGAGATATGAACAAGATTGAACTGATCGAGCGTGAACAGATGCGAATGGACCTGCCCGGCTTCGCCGCGGGTGACACCGTCAAGGTCCACGTAAAAATAAAAGAGGGCGAAAAGGAGCGGATCCAGGCCTTCCAGGGAGTGGTGATCGGAAAGCGCAAAGGCACCACCGGCGCCACCTTTACCGTACGCAAGGTGTCGTATGGCATCGGTGTGGAGCGCATCTTCCCGATGCATTCTCCGGCCATCGATCGCGTCGAAATCATCACGCGCGGCCGGGTTCGGCGCGGCAAGCTCTACTATCTGCGCAATCTGAAAGGCAAGGCCGCGCGCATCCGCGAAAAACGCATCGCCTGATGTCCATCCCGGAGCGTCATCCGAACCGCATGGATGCGAGATGAACCGCCCGGCGGCGGGCCGTTTGGCCGGCCGCCGGCCAAACGACTCGGCATCCCCATGGATCGTTGGTTCTACGAGCACCGCGCCGCTCGATCCGGCTGCCGTCGAATCGCCGGCATTGATGAAGCCGGGCGCGGCCCGTTGGCCGGACCGGTGGTGGCGGCGGCGGTCATCCTCCCGCCGTCGTTTCATGACCCGCGCGTCACCGATTCCAAAAAGATCCATCCCGCCCAGCGCCAGCGCCTTTACGACGTCATCTATCGTGACGCGTCAAGTGTCGGGATCGGCATCGTCGACGCCAGCGAAATCGATCGCATCAACATTCTGCAGGCCTCGCTGCGCGCCATGACCATTGCCGTTCAGAATCTCGCCCCTCAGCCGGATCATCTGCTCATTGACGGGACCTTCCCTATCTTTCTGGAGCTGCCTCAGGAGCCCATCCCAAAGGGCGATGCGCTCAGCATCTCGATTGCCGCGGCCTCGATCGTCGCCAAGGTCACCCGCGATCGCCTGATGGATGCCTACCATGTCTACTACCCTTGTTTTGGCTTCGCCCGGCACAAGGGCTATCCGACCCAAGACCACAAGGCTGCCATCCGGGCCTTCGGTTGTTCGCCCATCCACCGCAAGACCTTTCGCGGGGTCCGGGAACACCTGCCTGTTTCCAGCGGGGGGAGCGGATGCTGAACCAGCGCCAACGATACGGTGAAGCCGGCGAAGCCCTGGCTGCGCGCTTGCTTCGAAAAAAAGGGTATCGGATCATCGAGACCAACTACCGCACCCAACTGGGCGAGATCGACATCATCGCCCGTGATGGCGGCACGCTGGTCTTCGTCGAAGTCAAGACCCGCCGGACCGGGCGGTTCGGGACCCCGAAATGGGCCGTCACGCCCCGCAAGCAGCGCAAAATCTCCATGGTGGCCCTGTACTATCTGAAGACGACCGGCCAGAGCCAGGCCAAGGCCCGCTTCGATGTCGTTTCGATTCGCTCCGCGCCGCTGGGCCCGGAGGTGGAAATCATCCGCAATGCGTTCGACCTGCTCTACGGATAGCCGCACCGCCGCTGTTACGACCGGCACGCTTTATGTGGTCGCCACCCCCATCGGCAACCTGCGGGACATCACCCTGCGGGCGTTGGACGTTTTGAAAGCCGTGGACCTCGTTGCGGCCGAAGACACCCGCAAGACCGCCCGATTGATGGCCCACTTCGGGCTTTCGGCGCCGCTGATCTCCTACCATGAATACAACGAGGCCGCGCGCGCACCCGACCTCGTCGGTCGACTGCAGCAAGGCGCTGCGATCGCCCTGGTCACGAATGCCGGCACACCGGGGGTATCGGACCCCGGCTACCGCCTGGTCACCGCCGCCGTCGACGCGGGCCTCCGGGTGGTGCCCGTGCCGGGGGTCACAGCCGCGACGGCGGCCCTCTCCGCCTCCGGGCTCGCCACGGATGCCTTCGTGTTCGAAGGGTTTCTGTCCAAGAAAGCCGGCCGCCGGCTTCAGCAGATCCAAACGCTTGCTTATGAAACACGAACCGTCATACTGTATGAATCACCCCAGCGTATTCGGGTGCTGATCGAGGAGCTGATCGTAGCGTTCGGAGACCGCCGGGCGGTCCTGGCCCGCGAAATGACCAAGCTCCATGAGGAATTGATCCGCGGCCGACTCTCCGAAGTGCTGAGCACCCTCCGGAGCCGCGCCGAGGTCAAGGGCGAATGCACTCTGCTCGTCGCCGGCCGAACCGAAGCCGGGCCTTCCTCCTGGGAGACCGCGCGGGAAGAGCTGCGCCGGGGGTTGAAATCACGTTCCAGGGGACTTTCAGAACTGGCCAGGGAAGTGGCGCACAACCACGGGCTGCCGCGCCAGGCGGTCTACGCTGAAGCGATGAAGATCAAGGCGGAGCGGACCTCATCCGAAAACGGAAGCGATTCTATCTCGAACGATTGAAGATCTCAAAAGGAGGCGTATGGACAGCAATTCCCTCATCGAACCGTTGAATGCCATTCTGGCGCCGAAATCCGTGGCCGTGATCGGCGCGTCGACCCAACCGGGGAAGGTGGGGCACGACATATTCGTGAACATCCTCAAGGGCGGATTCACCGGCACACTCTACCCCGTCAATCCGACCGCGCGCGCGATTTCAAGCGTGCGGGCGTATCCCGCCATCAAGGATGTGCCCGACCAGCTGGATCTGGCGATCGTGATCCTGCCCCCCCGTCCGGCGCTGCAAGCCATTCAGGATGCCGTCGCCCGGGGCGTCAAGGGGCTCGTGATCGTGTCGGCCGGCTTCCGGGAAGTCGGCCCCGAGGGACGCGAGATTGAAGACCGCATCGTGGCCATCTGCCGCGAGGCCAATGTCCGCGTGATCGGCCCCAACTGCCTGGGCGTCATCAATCCGCTGCCCGCCGTGCGGCTGAACGCGAGCTTCTCCGCCCGCATGCCCAAGGCCGGCAACATCTCCTTCATCTCGCAGAGCGGCGCCCTGTGTACGGCGGTGCTCGATTTCGCAGCCGACCGCAACTTCGGCTTTTCCAAGTTCATCTCCATCGGCAACAAGGCCGATGTCGACGAGCTGGACCTGCTGCGCTACCTGCACCAGGACCCGGATACGGAGGTGATCCTGCTCTACGTCGAAGAGCTGCGGCGCGGCCCCGAATTCATCCAGGCGGTCAAGGAGATCACCTGCGGGGACTACCGGCCGAAACCGGTGCTGGTGATCAAGTCCGGCCGCACGAGCGCCGGCGCCCAAGCGGCTGCCTCGCACACCGGCTCGCTGTCCGGCACCGAGGGGGTCTACAACGCCATCTTCCAGCAGGCCGGCATCATCCGCGTCGACTCGATCGACGAGCTGTTCGACTTCGCCACGGCCTTCGCCTACAAGAACGAGAGCGAACTCGGCAAGCTGCGCCGCAAGGTGCCGTCCGGGAACCGGGTGGCCATCGTGACCAACGCCGGCGGTCCGGGCATCGTCGCCACGGACATGACCATGTTCTCCGGCCTGAAGCTGGCCCAATTCAAGGACGAGACCATCGAAACCCTGGCGAGCCACCTGCCGAGCACCGCCAACCTCAAGAACCCCGTGGACGTGATCGGCGATGCGACCATGGAACGCTACGAGAATGCGCTCGGTGCCGTCATCCGCGACGAGGGCGTGGACGGCGCGCTGGTCATCCTGACCCCCCAGTCCATGACCGACGTTCAGGGCACGGCCGAGGCCATCGCCCGCATCGCCCGCAAATCCTTCAAACCGATCCTGTGCTGCTTTATGGGCGTCATCGATGTCTCCGCGGGGGTGAAGTACTTACAGGACCACGGCATCCCCGTCTACAAGTTTCCGGAAAACGCCGCCAAAGCCTTCGGTGCCCTCTACCGGTATTCCAACTGGCTGAACCGGCAGCACCTGGCCCAGTACCAGCTGACATTCGACCGCGAGCGTGCCGCCCGGATCATCAAGGACTGCATCGCCCGCGGCAAGACCCGCCTCGGTGAGCTGGACGGCATCGGGGTCCTCGAGTCCTACGGGTTCAAAGTGCTGCCCACCCGGCTGGCTCAAACCGCCGACGATGCCGCCGCCATCGCCGCCGAAATGGGGTTGCCGGTGGTCATGAAGATCGTCTCCGAGCAAATCCTGCATAAGTCGGACGCCGGCGGCGTGATGGTGGGGCTGCAAACGGTTGAGGAGGTCAAGCAGGGCTTCGACGCCATCGTCGCGCGCGGCCGCGCCTACAAGGCGGATGCGGTGATCGAGGGGGTGCTGGTTCAAAAGATGGCAGCCAAGGGCACCGAAGTCATCCTGGGCTTGAACCGCTACCCGGTGTTCGGACCGTTGCTGATGTTCGGCATCGGCGGCATCTTCGTGGAGGTCTTTCAGGACGTGACCTTCCGGCTGGCGCCCATCGGCCGCAACGAGGCCCGCCGCATGGTTCGTCAGATCAAGGGCTACAAGCTGCTTCAGGGATTCCGCGGACGGCCCAAGGGCGACATCGAGACCATCGAAAAATGTCTCGTGGGCCTGTCGAACATGGCGATCAACCACCCGGAAATCGTTGAGCTCGACATCAACCCGCTGCTGGTGCACTCGGAGGGACAGGGCGCCACGGCGGCCGACTGCCGCATGATTTTGCGGGATCTCCGCAGCGACCAGCAGCTGAAGGAATCAACCGGATAGCCAGCAGTTTAAGGAATTCAGGATTCAAGAGATCGGGGGGGGATAGTGCTCCTCTCTCCTGATCAGATGCAAGGCTTGAAACCGAGATCGAAATTATCAGGGCGGGGCAGCATCTGCGGTCCCGCCCTGATGTATTAGTATTAAAGCGCAGCCTTAAGCCATCTTCAGCACCATCATGCCGGCATTGGCGCGTTGAACGAGCAGCGAGAT
>JALOPB010000253.1 GCA_025454115.1 Desulfobacterales bacterium
AGTCCAATGAAGCGAGCGAAAAAATTCGGAAATGCTGCATGGTTGGTGCTGGCCTTTTTGTCGGTGTTGGTTTCGGTGGAGCCGGTGGCGGCGCAGGAATGGAAACCGGCCAAAACCATCACGGCCATCGTGCCGTGGCCGGCGGGCGGCGCCACGGATCTGACCGTCCGCATCCTGGCGAGCGAGATGGAGAAAGTGCTGGGCCAGCGGATCTCGGTGGTCAACACCGCGGGGGCCTCGGGCGCGATCGGCATGCAGAACGCCTATGACGCGCCCCGGGACGGCTACACCTGGACCGGCAACGCCGACGTTTCGGTGGTCAACTACCCGGTGCTGGACCTGATGAAGGTGACCCATCGGGATTGGAACCAGTGGTACGCCCTGATGACCCCCAACATCATCGCCGTGACGGCCGACTACCCGGCCAAGGACTTGCCGGACCTGGTGCGGATGATGAAGGAAAAACCGGGCCAGGTGGCGGTGGCATCGGCCGGCGTCGGCTCTTCGGGCCACACTGCGCTCGAGGTCTTCAGCACCGCCCTGGGAGTGAAGGCCAAGCACGTTCCGTATGCCGGCGGCAACCCGGCGGTGGTGGCCACCATCTCCGGGGAGTCCAACGTGGTGATGCAGCTTTCCATGGAGCAGGCCGACATGATCCGCGCCGGCAAACTTAAGCCCCTTGCCAACATGAGCGACCGGCCGCTGAACATCTCCGGCTTCGGCGAAGTCCCGCCGATCACCAAATATTACCCGACCTTCCCCTCCATCGGCTCGCATTTCGGTCTGATGATCGCCAAGGGCGCGCCACCCGAGGTGATCGCCGCCGTCAACAAGGCCTTCGACGCCGCAGCCAAGTCCGAGGCCCTGGCGAAGTTCGCCGACCAGAAGGCGGTCTTCCTGGTCAACCTGAAAGGGGCCGAGGCCGAAAAGAAAATGGAGGAAGTCGCCTCCATCGTCACGTGGACGCTCTTCGACACCGGGTCGGCCAAGATCTCACCGGCCCAGTTCAATATCCCCAAACCCAAAAAATAATAATGGTACGGTTCAGCGGTTCACGGTTCAACGGTTTAGCGGTCTCCCAGCCGCGAACCGGCAACCTTGGACCATGAACCGATCCAGATTCTTCAACCATGGACCGTGAACCCCAAATGGATTACCCGTTCCGGCGGCAGGATATTTACGCGGGAATCATTCTGATTATGCTCGCCCTGTCCGTGATCGTCGCGAGCTGGCGGATGCCGCGCGAGTTTCTGGGCTTTCCGGCCTACGCAGGGCCGGGCCTCGTGACGGGTCTTCTCGGCATCGGCCTCCTGGGAATGGCCGTGACGCTTCTGGTACGGGCGTGCCGGCGGCCGGGCGCCCGCATAGCCGTCTCCCGGGCGGACGTGCGGGTCTACCTGGCCCGTCCCCAGACCGCCAGGCTTGGAATCGTGCTCCTGCTCTGCACGGCCTATCTGCTGTCACTGGGGCGGGGCATCCCCTATTACATCACGACCGGGGCCTACCTCGCCGTCACCATGGCGGTCTTCCGGGCGGCCTCCTGGTGGGTGATCATTCTCGTGAGCGGACTGGCCACGGCCGGCTTAACCGTCGTCTTCAACAAGATCTTTCTGGTGCCGCTTCCCTGAGGTTCGCATGCTCCAAGGCCCCTACCAAATCCTGGTTGAGATCTGGAACCTGCTGACCCCCATGGTATTGTTCCACGTGCTCTGGGCGACCTTCGTGGGCACCGTGGTCGGCATGCTGCCCGGCCTGACCGCCACCATGGGCATTGCGCTGCTCACCGGGCTGACCTTCGGCATGGACCCGAAGTATGCCATCGTCATCCTGCTCTGCGTGTACGTGGGCGCCATCACCGGCGGAAGCCGCTCCTCCATCCTGCTGAACATCCCGGGCACGCCGGCCAATGCCGCCGCCGCGCTGGACGGGTTTCCCCTGGCGCAGCGCGGCGAAGCCGGCCCCGCCATCGGCCTCTCGGCCACGTCTTCGTACATCGGGACCGTGTTCGGGATCATGTGCCTGGCGTTTCTGACGCCGCTGTTGGGCCAGCTCGCGCTGAAGTTCCAGTCCTGGGAGTTTTTCTGGCTGGGCATCTTCGGGGTCGTGGTCTGCGGCAACCTGACCGCGCCCACCGATCCGCTGAAGGGCTGGATCGCGGGCTTCCTGGGGCTGCTGCTCTCCCTGGTCGGGCAGGAAGGGATCGCCGCCTACGCGCGCTTCGCCTTCGGCTTCGATCAGATGCGAGGCGGGTTCTCGCTCATCCCGGTGCTGGTGGGCGCCTACGGGTTGGCCGAGGTCTTCGCGGTCATGCGCGAGAAGACCCACATCAAGATACCGAAGCAGGTCGGCCGCATCCTGCCCAAGTGGGTCGACATCAGCCGGAACTGGTTTCACATGCTGCGCTCGGGGGCCATCGGCGTATTGGTTGGGATCATCCCGGGGGTCGGCGAGGACGTGGCCTCCTGGGTCTCCTACGATTTCGCCAAGCGCGCGAGCAAGCACCCCGAGCTGTTCGGCAAAGGCTCGAAGGAGGGCCTGATGGCGGCCGAGACCGGCGACAACGCCTGCGTCGGCGGGGCCATCGTTCCGGTGCTCTCGCTGGCGGTGCCGGGCAGCGCGCCCGCCGCCGTGCTGCTGGGGGCGATGTGGCTGCACGGCATCCGGCCCGGGCCCCTGCTCATGGTGGAGTTCCCCAACTACATCTGGGAGATCACCGCCATGCTGATCCTGGCCGCATCCGCCTCGCTTGTCATCAGTCTGCTCGGCGTGCGCTTCCAGATCAAGATCCTCATGGTCCCCCGGCCCCTGCTCATGCCCATCGTCTTCACTCTCTGCGTGATTGGCTCCTACGCCATCAACGTACGCGTTTTCGATCTGTGGGTCATGCTCGCCTTCGGCCTGTTGGGCTATGCCATGCGGCAGTATAACTACCCGGCGGCCCCGTTGGTTCTGGGGATCATTTTAGGGGACATGGTGGACGTCAACCTGCGCCGGGCGCTGATCCGTACGGATGCCGACATCACCCCGTTCTTCACCCGGCCCATCTCGATGATTCTGCTCGGCATCACGCTGCTGGTCATCCTCTCCCGCATGGCATGGTTCCGGCGCGTTCTGGCCGCCGTCTTTCGCCGCCGCCGCGCAGACGCAACCTCGACGGCATCCTGAAAGGAGCTGCTGCATGGAAAAAATCGGCATCGGCATCATCGGTTCGCGGTTTGCGGCGGACCTGCACGCCCAGGCCTTGAGCAAACTGCGCGGGGTCAAATGCGAGATCCTGGCGGTCTGCTCCAAGACCCGGGAGAGCGCCGAGGCGTTCGCCCGCAAGTTCAACATCCCGAATGCCTACACCGACCATCGTGCGTTGCTGGAGCGTCGGGACATCCAGCTCGTGTCGCTGCCTGTGGTGACGAACCTCCATCACCGCCTGGCCATCGACTGCGCCGCGGCCGGCAAACACATCGTGATGGAAAAGCCGCTCACCGGCTGCTTCGTCGCGGCTGATCAAATGACGCGGCGGCAGATGATGGCCGAGACCATGCAGAATGCCGACGCCGTGGCGGATGCCTGCCGGCGGAACCAGGTGATCCTGGGCTACGCCGAAAACTTCGTTTACGCACCGCCGGTGGCCAAGCTTCGCCGCCTGATGGATGCCGGCGCGGGGACGCTCCTGGACCTGCGCGCAGAGGAAAGTCACTCCGGCTCCCATGCGTCTTACTCCCGCCGCTGGGCCACGGCGGGGGGCGGCTCCATGCTGCGGATGGGCTCGCACCCCATCGGCGCCGTCATCCACCTCAAGCACTACGAAGGGCTCAAGAAACACGGCAAGCCCATCCGGGTCAAGTCGGTCATCGCCGACGTGGGACAGCTCACGAAGGTTCCTGCGTTCCAGGCCGAAAACCGCAAATGGCTGGTGCACTCCTGGGAGGACGTGGAAGACTGGTCGGCGGCCCTGCTCACCTTCGAGGACGGGACCAAGGCGGCGGTCATGTCCACGGACGTCAGCCTGGGCGGGGTCAAGAACCTGCTCACGGCCTACCTGAGCAACGGCGTGGTCCAGGTCAACATCAACCCCAACACCAGCCTGCAGGTTTATGCTCCGGACGGCGCCGTCTGGGGGGACGAGTACATCACCGAAAAGGTTGAGACCAAGGGCGGCTGGCAGTTCCCCAGCCCGGACGAGGACTGGATGCGCGGCTATCCCCAGGAAATGGAGGATTTTGTCGACGCCGTGCGCGAGCAACGCGAACCCTTGTCCGGCCTGCTGTTGGCCCACGAGACGGTAGAGGTCATCTACGCCGGCTACGTGTCGGCGGAAGAGGGTCGGCGGGTGGACTTGAAGCGGTAGGGAAACGGCGCCTCAGGCCGTGATCCGGCGTTGCGCGGCGTTTCGCAAATGCTCACAACCGGTTTGTATGCTGCGCTTTCCGAAAACGCCGCGCACCTTGGCTGACGGCCTGAGGCTTGTTTCAAGGAACTGGACGGTCTGCAAGGACAAAGAAGGGTGAATATAACCATACACGACAGCGCTGCGGCGGCCTCGCAGGCGGCGGCCGAGACGGCCGCCGGGATTCTGCGGGATGCTATCCTGTCCAAGGGCAGTGCCGTGTTCGTGGCCGCCACCGGCAATTCTCAAATCGAGTTCCTGGCACACCTCACCGCGGCTCCCGGCATCGCCTGGGAACACACGACCATGTTTCACCTGGACGAATACATCGGGATTCCCGCCGGCCATCCGGCGAGCTTCCGGCGCTACCTTGAGGAGCGGCTGACGGGCTGCGTTCCCGTGGGAAAGGTCCACTTCGTCCGGGGCGATGCGAGCGACCTGCCCGCGGAGCTGGCGCGGCTGAACGCCGCCATCGCCGCCGC
>JALOPB010000254.1 GCA_025454115.1 Desulfobacterales bacterium
GCTGGTCACCTGCTGCGCCACCTGCACCTCCACGATCAAAAAGATCTGGCCGTCCCTATGCGAGGAGGATCTCCGCGCTCGCGCCAAAGCGCTGGCCGCGCGCACCATGGACATCGCGCAGTTCCTGGTGCAGCGGGTGGGGCCGGAGCCGGCGACAACCCCTTCGGCGAACGGCCGGATCGTCACCTTTCACGATTCCTGCCACCTGAAGAAGTCCCTGGGGGTTTTCAGCGAGCCGCGCGATTTGATCCGGGCCGACGCCGGATACACCCTCAAGGAGATGGCGGCTGCCGACGACTGCTGCGGGATGGGGGGAAGCTTCAACCTGGAGCACTACGACCTGTCCGGCCGGATCGGGCGATTGAAGCGCGACCACATCGCCGCCACCGGCTGCGAGGTGGTGGCCACGGGCTGTCCGGCCTGCATGCTGCAGATCGCCGACATGCTCTCCCAGGCCGACGACCGCATCGCCGTCAAGCATCCGGTCGAGATTTACGCTGAAACTTTTTCGGCAAAATAATTTTTTTAGGGAGAGGCTTTGAGCCTCGATGAGTCGACTTCGCCAAAGCAGCCCTGGCTGCGAAGGCTGAATCGCGGCTGGAAAGCCGCTCCCACAGAAAACCCGCCGACACGCGTTCGACTTACTTGGAATTATGAAGCGACGAGCCGCCCTTGGAATACATCTTTCGCCAGGGCTGCTGCTGTTTGCTGCGCGCGTCGGCGAGCGCGCGGAAAAGGGCGCCCACGGCCAGTTCGGCGCAGTGGTGGTGATCCCTGGGCAGGGTTTCCAGAAATTCGATCACTTTCTCCGGCGTCAGCTCCCAGGCCGCATCGATCGATTGGCCCTCGATCAGCTCCCCCACGGCGTTGGCGCTGGCGACGGTATTCATGCAACCGCGCACCTGGAACGCCAGCCGGTCGATGGTCGTTCCCCGCAGCTTCAGAGACATCTCCACCGTGTCGCCGCAGTCTCCGGTGTGGCGGCCGACGCCGTCCGGATCATCGAGAGGCTCCATGCGGTCCGATTTGAAGGCCATCTCCAGGAACTTGAGCGAGTGGTCCTGAAAGAAATCAAACGGTTCTTGGTTCATGACCGGATTGTCCCGACTTTTACTTTTCGTTCCATACGGGTTGACGTTTTTCAAAAAAGGCCCGAACGCCCTCTTTCGCATCATCGGTGCTGCACAAGCGGGCGAAGGCCTCGTTCATGTAAGCGAACTGCTGCGCATAGCCCATGTCTTCGGAGTTGTAAAAGGCGCTCTTGGCAATTTGGACGGCCACCGGACTTTTCTTGGCGAGCTCCGCCGCCCATTGGCGCGCCTGCGCGTCCAGCTCATCTTTGGGAACCAGTTTATTGACCAGGCCCAGCTCTAAAGCCTCGCTGGCCGGAATCAGATTGCCGTAGAGCAGCAGCTCGAGCGCCTTCTTGCGGCCGACGCAGCGGGCCACCGGAATGACCGGACCGACGCAATTGAGGCCGACGTTGATGGCGGTCAACCCCATACGGGCGTTGTCGGCGGCAATGACCAGATCGGCCGCGGCGGCGATCCCCATGCCGTTTGCGGCAGCGACCCCGTGCACCTGGGCGATGACCGGTTTTTTCATCCGCGAGACCGCGACCAGCGGGCGCTCCATGCGCTCGATCCACTCGCGGTACTCCAGGGCCGACTTGCCGGCCAGCTCATTGACGTCGATCCCGGCGCAGAAGGCCTTGCCGGCGCCCTTGAGGAGCACCACGCGCACCTGCGGATCGGCGTCCAGCTCCATGAGAGCCGCATAAAGCTCTTCGGCCATCGGACTGTCGAGCGCGTTCAATTGATCCGGGCGGTTCAAGGTCAGTTCGGCAACGAAATTGGGGTTTTTGGCGATCATCACTCTTGAATACGTCATTTCAGGCCTCTCCTTGATGGTCGTATTGGCTTAGACGGTTGAAAGCGGATGGCGCTCCCCGTTTCGGGTGCGTGGTAAATCCGGTCCATCTGCAAGCGTTTTGATTTTCATAAGGTATTCTGCGACGTTTTGCAAACGGTGGCATGCTCTTTGCTCAACCGATCGTGATACGTTATTCGTCCATCTCACCCCAACCAAAGGAGGTCTTTATGGGAGAGGACATCAAAGTCGGCTGCGCCAGGCCCACCGGCGGCCTGGTCGGGGAAGCGCCGGATGCTGAAACTTCTTCACCCAAGAATGTACCCGCAAAGGAGGCGGTCGCCATGATCAAAGTCGGAAAGAAAGCACCGGATTTTTCAGCTCCTGCCTACCACCAGGGCAAGTTCGTGTCCGTGAAGCTGTCGGAGTATCTCGGCAAGTGGGTCCTGCTATGTTTTTACCCGGGCGATTTCACCTTCGTCTGAGCCACCGAGATTTCGGCAGTTGCCGAAAGATATGAAGAATACAAGAAGCTGGGCGTGGAGGTCCTCTCCATGAGCATCGACAGTGTGTTTGTCCATAAGATGTGGAACGACCACGAGCTTTCAAAGATGGTAAAGGGCGGCGTGCCCTTCCCCATGCTGTCCGATGCGGGCGGTAAAGTGGGCTCGGCGTTTGCAGTCTACGACGACGATGCCGGAGTGGAAATGCGTGGCCGTTTCATTATCGACCCCGAGGGCGTCATTCAGGGCTACGAAGTCCTCACCCCGCCGGTCGGCCGCAATGTTTCCGAGACCATCCGCCAGGTCCAGGCCTTCCAGCTGGTGCGGGACAGCAAGGGCACCGACGCCACGCCGTCCGGCTGGAGGCCCGGCAGGATCACCCTCAAGCCCGGGCCGGATTTGGTCGGAAAGGTATGGGAGGTCTGGAAGACCAGCATGGCGGCCGATTGAATCAATGCGAGGACGATATGCATCGATGCCGGTTTTCGGTCTTCGTCGTACTGGCGGGACTCATTCTCAGCCAGCGCGTGGCTTGCTGTAGTGAGTCGTCTTCCTACCCTTCGGTCTTGAGCATCGAGCAGGCGGTCGAGATCGCCCTTCGGGAAAACCCGGCTTTGTCGGCGGCCCGCTCGCAGGTGGAGATCGCCGAGCAGCGCGTCGTCCAGGGCCGCGCCGGGTTTCTGCCCCGGCTGAACGTGAGCGAAGGGTTTCAGCGTTCCAACAACCCGCCGCAGGTGTTTTCAAACAAGCTCAACCAGGAGAATTTCACGCCCCAGGACTTCGCCATCGACCGGCTCAACCAGCCGAACGCGATCAACGATTTTGCCACCAACTTCACGGCCACCTGGCCGCTTTTCGACGGCGGCCAGTCGTGGCACGGCTGGCAACAGGCCAAACTGGGGCAGGAGGCCGCCGGCCGGGCCTTGGAGCGCTCCCGCCAGGAGGTGATCGCGCGCACGGCGGACGCTTACGCCGGGGTGTTGCTGGCACGCGAAAACCTGGCCGTGGTCGAATCCGCCATGACCGCCGCCCGCGCGCATCTTTCTGCGGCCGAAACCCGCTACGGCAGCGGGCTGACCGTCAAGAGCGACCTGCTGCAGGCCCAGGTGAGGCTGGCGGAGCTCGAACAGCAGAAGCTCATGGCCCAGAGCCAGGTCGAGGTCGCCCGATCCGCCCTGAACGCCGCCATGGGGATCCCCGATCCGGTCCGCTTCGAGCTCACCGACCGCCTGCAGGCCGAATCCGGGACCGGAGACCCGCTTGATGCCTGGCTGGCGATCGCCCGGGAACGGCGGCTGGAGCTGCAGGAGCTCGACGTTCGTGAGGCCATGGCCCGGGAGGAAATCGAAAAAGCCCGGGCCGGCCATCTGCCCAATCTGGACCTCGTCGGCAATTACCAGATCCATACCGAGGATTTTGACGGATCGGCCGACAACTACAGCGTGGGCGCCGTTCTCAGCCTCAATCTCTTCTCCGGCCTGGCGCCCTCCGCCAAGGTGTCCGAAGCCCAGGCATTCCGGCGGCAGGTCCAAGCGTTGCGCCGGCAGATGGAAAGCCAGGTCTTCCTGGAAGTCCGGCAAGCTTACACCCAGACCGCAAGCGCCCTCCAGCGCATCGGCGTGGCGGACCAGGCCGTCCGGCAGGCCGAGGAGGCGCTGCGCATCGTTGCCGATCGTTACAGCAGCGGCTTGCTCACCATCGTGGATCTTCTCACCGCGGAGGCCGCGCTGCAGCAGACGCGCACGGCGCAGTCCCGCGCCCGGCACGACGCCATTGTGGGCAAGACCCATCTTCGGCTGGCCGCCGGGGTGCTGGAAGAGAAGTGAAGATGCCTGCTTTTTCAGCACACTGTGGGAGCGGCATCTTGCCGCGATGATCGTGGCTGGAAGCCACTCCCACAACTAACACCTTCTTGATTACCGACTGCACGGTGGCCGGTTCATGATCAGGCGTTCTGGATTGCAAGGAGCGTAGGTATGAAACACGCATGGGTTTTGTTAGTTGCTTCAGCAGGACTTTTAACTCTGAGCGCAGGCTGCGGCGAAAAAATCGAGCCCGGGCACACCGTGCCGCCCCCCGGCCCGGCCGTAAAGGCGGTGGTCGCTGTGGCCCAGACCGGCCCCTGGCCGTTGATTTATGAGGCGGTCGGTACGGTTCAGGCTGAAACCGCCAGCACGGTCGCGGCGAAACTCATGGGTACGATCACATCGGTGCGCGTGAGGGAAAGCGACCGCGTGCGGCCGGGGGATGTACTGGTGACGATCGACGAGCGCCAGGTGGGCGCCCAGCACCGGCAGGCTGAGGCGGCGCTGGCCGAAGCGCGTCAGGCCGAACAGGCCGCGCACGCCGCGCGCGAGGCGGCCGCTGCCGGCGCCGAACTCGCCGCCGCCACCCAGCGGCGCTATCAGGCCATGCTCGCCCGGGAATCGGTCAGCCGCCAGGAGTTCGACGAAGTCGATGCGCGCCGGCGCCAAGCGCAGGCGGAAGGCGGCCGGCCAGCGGGTGCGTCAGGCGGAGGCGTCTCTTGCCGGGGCGCGCGTTTCCGCTGGCGATGCCGTGGTGTCGGCGGCCTTCGATGGGGTCGTTACCGCCCGGATGGTCGATCCCGGGGACCTGGCCGCTCCGGGCAGGCCGCTGCTCCATATGGAAAAAGCCGGCGGCCACCGCGTGGACATCCGGGTTCCGGAGGCTTACGTGCGTTCGGTGCGCACCGGCCAGGCAGTCTCCGCCCGCGTCGAGGGACCGGCGCCTTTTTCCATGGAGGGGGTGGTCGACGTCGTGGCGCCGGCCGCCGATCCTTCAAGCCGCTCGTTTCTCGTAAAAGTCCGCCTGCCGTCCGGCGCGGATGTACGCTCCGGAATGTTCGTGCGGGTGGCGCTGGCCGTCGGCGAGGACCGCTTGACGGCCATCCCTGCGTCGGCCCTCATTCAGGAGGGCCAGCTCACCGGTCTTTATCTCGTCACTGCCGAAGGCATTGCGCGCTTTCGCCTGGTGCGCACAGGCCGCCGCCTGGGGGATCGGGTCGAGGTGATCTCCGGCCTGGCCGAAGGCAGCCGTTTCGTGGTGGATCCGCCGCCGGGGCTCATGGACGGCTCACGCGTGGAGACGTCCTCATGACCGCGCCGAAGCTCGGACCCGCCGGATGGATCGCAAGGGCTTTCATCGACTCCAAGCTGACGCCGCTGATTATCATCGCGTCGGTGCTGATGGGGCTTGGAGCCGTCATGGCCCTGCCGCGCGAGGAGGAACCCCAGATCATCGTCCCGATGATCGACATCTTCGTCCAGATGCCGGGCGCCGAGGCCAAGGAGGTCGAGCAGCGCGTCACCCTGCCCATGGAAAAACTGCTTTGGGAGATCCCGGGCGTGGAATACATCTACTCCACCTCCAGCCCGGGCATGTCCATGACCATCGTCCGGTTTTACGTGGGTGAGGATGAAGAGAAGTCCATCGTGCGGCTGCAGTCCAAGCTCATGGCCAACATGGACCGCATCCCCTGCTGCGTCACACCGCCGCTGATCAAGCCGCGTTACATCGACGACGTGCCCATCCTGGCGCTCACCTTCTGGGGTGAAAACCTGGACCATTACACCTTGCGACGGGTGGCGGCAGAGGCCGAAACCCTCGTCAAACGCGAGCCGAACGCATCCATCACCCAGCTGATCGGCGGCGAGCCGCGCCGGTTGGAGGTGCGCCTCGATCCCATGCGGCTGGCGGCCTACGGGGTCGACGCGGCCCGGGTCGTGAACATTCTGCTGGCAACCAATCAGGCGACGGATGCGGGCAGCACTCCGTCGCGCGATGGTCAGATCATCGTGCACGCCGGTGGACTGCTGCACACCCGCGAAGAGATAGCGGCGGTGGTACTGGGGGTCCACGAGGGCCGGCCGGTGTACGTGCGGGACGTGGCCGAGGTGGCGGACGGGCCGGCCGAACCCGATCAGTACGTCTTTTTCGGCAAGGGACCGGCGGCCGCCGAAAAAGGGCTCGCGGTCCAGCCGACGGCCAGGGGAGTAACGCCCGCCGTCACCCTCACCGTGGCCAAGCGCAAGGGCACGAACGCTACGCATATTGCCGAGCGCGTGCTGGCCCGCCTCGAAGACGCCCGCGGCACGGTCATTCCAGGGGATGTCCAGATCACGGTGACACGCAACTACGGCGAGACCGCCAAGGAGAAGTCCGACGAGCTGCTCTGGCA
>JALOPB010000255.1 GCA_025454115.1 Desulfobacterales bacterium
GGATTTGCCGAGCGCGATCAGGATGTCGCTGTCCTTGATGATGAAGCCCGCCGGCGGCACTAAAATGAAATTCTCCGGGACCAGTTCCTTGATCGCGATGATGTGGACATTGTATTTGGCCCGCAGGTTCAGCTCCCGCAGGCTCCGGCCGATGAAGGCCTTGGGCGGGTCGATCTGGGCCAGGTCGAAATCCTCGGCCAGCGGGATGAAATCGATGATGTTCGGCCGGGAGAGGCTGCGCGCGACCCGCAGGGCCATGTCCCGCTCCGGGTGAATGATCTCGGTGGCCCCCACTTTCTTCAGCACCTTGGCGTGATCATCGTCGAGCGCCTTGGCGATAATACGCCGGACCCCCAACTCCTGCAGGTGCAGGCAGATCAGGACGCTCGTACTGATATTCTCCCCGGTCGAGACGACTACGGCATTGAATTGTTCCATGTCCAGGGCCTTCATCGCGTCTTTGTCGACCCCGTCCATGACGATGGCCTCGGTGGCATGCGCATCGGTCGCCTGGACGCGGGCCTTGTCGATATCGATCGCCACCACCTCCTTGCCGTCCTCGAACAGCGCCCGGGCGACGTGAAAGCCGAAATTTCCCAACCCGATGACTGCAAATCGTTTCATCTTTCCTCCCGCGCTCACCCGATCATGATGTTTTCATCGGCGTACTCGATCCCCTCGGTGGCCTTTGCCCCGGCGATGATGTAGGCAAAGCTCAAGACGCCGACCCGACCCACCAGCATCATCAGCAGGATCCAGGCTTTTCCCCACGTGCTCAATTCCCCGGTGATGCCCATCGACAAGCCGACGGTGCCGAAAGCGGAGACGGTCTCGAAGGCGTAAGCCAGAAAGACGCCGTGAGGGAAGGAGGGCAGGCCGCGATCGCTGAAACAGTCCCCCAGCAGGAGCATGAACAGCACCGCCAGGATGAGGCCTCCCGACAGGAGCAGCAGCGAGAGGCTGCGCGCGACGGTCTCCTCCGGCATGCTCTTGTGATACAGGTTCACGCGCCGCCGCCGTTGGATGCGGCTGAGCGCGAACATGAACGCCAGCGCCAGCGTCGTGGTTTTGACCCCTCCGCCGCAGGAGCCGGGCGAGGCGCCGCAATACATGAGAAAAATCATCATCAGGAGGGTGGCCTCATTCAGTGCACCGATATCCACGGTGTTGAAGCCCGCCGTCCGGCAGGTGATGGACTGAAAAACCGAAGTCATAACGCGCTCTTTTAGAGAAACGGCCGACCCGTGAGAGCTCGACTCCAGAAGTGCAAACAGGGCGGCCCCAAAGGCGATCAGAAACAGGGTCGTGGCCAGCACGGTCTTCGATTGAACGGAGAGCCTCACGTGCAGTTGCCGGCGCCGACGCATCCAATGCTGAAAATCGTACAGAACCGGAAAGCCGATCCCCCCTGTCACAATCAATCCACACATCGTGAAGTTCAGAAGAAGGCTATCGCTATAGCGCATCATGCTGTCTGGAAACGTCGAGAACCCGGCGTTGCAAAAAGCCGATACGGCGTGAAAAACGGCTGTGTAAAGCGCGCGTGTGAACGGCAACTCATCGGACCAATGGATGAACAAGAGCACGGCCCCTGAAAGTTCAGCGACCATAGTGAAAATGACGATGCTCTTTACGATGCTCAGGATATCTTCCCGGGGCTTTTGAGCGAAAAGATCCTGCATGGCCATGCGCTGACGCAAGGATATCCTCCGGCCGACCCACCGGAACAGCACCACGGCGGTCGTCATCACTCCGATGCCGCCGATCTGGATCAAGCAGAGAATGATCCCTTGACCCACCGGAGTAAAATAGGTGCCGGTGTCAACGACGATCAGCCCTGTTACGCAAACGGCAGATGTCGCCGTGAAGAGCGCATCGATCCAGCGGATCGATTCTTCCGTGGTCGCGAAGGGCAAACTCAAAAGGCCGCTCCCAACCAGGATCGCCAACACGAAGCTCGCCAGCACCAGAGTGGCCGGGCTCAATTTTTGAATTCGATTCCTGAGGGTCACTGGGTTCTCCGTGGGTTCATGTAAAATTCACAGCTTAAATAGGTTTCGGCCTGGCAAACCTCGCGCAAACGGCTTCCTCCCAGCACCATCCGGTTGCTATAGGCCCCGCAGGTGACAAGTTCGCTTTGGTCGCTGATCGGCCGGTAGCGCAAAAAAGGGCAAAGCCGCGACAGGTGAAGATCGATCCGCAAGGAGGATTCGTGAGCCATGAGCCCCGCCCACATCTTCCAGGGGTCGACGACCTTTGCCGGAAGCCGGATTTCAACGTTTTCAATTCCGGCCTCTTGAAGTCTCAAAAAGAGCGCTCGGTGGCGACAGTCCAGGGAGACGCACTTTGGCGTAGCACGGGTCAACGCAAGGGTGGTGAGATCCGCGCATAGCTCAATGAGAGCGCCCCGTGCCCTGATCTTTCGGGCGGGAAAATAGATAATAATCCCGGCATACCGCTTGGAGACAGCCATGTCCAAACAGCCCATGGGGCTCGATGCAACGGTCAGCCCCGCCGTTAATCCTTCAAAAACAAGCGCCTGCGGAAATTGGCAAACCAGAAGCTCAGCGCCTGCGGCGGTGGTAAGCATGGTGAGGTCTCCTGTGTCGGCGGATGACAAGCCGATTCATCGGAGAGATCAGCAATAAGGATGCCCAAGGAGGATTATTTAATGCTTTCCGTGGGTAACCAGATTGGAAAGGGGGTGAGACAATTCTTGAGCTTGCCGCGCATTGAATGGTGCAAGAAAAAGGCCCTGCAAAATGCAAGGTTTCTAATCGAGGCCGTATTTTTTGCGCTTACGCCACAACGTGGCCGGATCGATGCCAAGGCGCTTGGCCGCTTCCTCCAGCGATGGGGCGTGAAGAATCACCGTTTGAATGTGTCTTTTTTCCATATCGGCCAAATTATCAGATGGCTCAGGCCTTGCTTGAGATGCCTTGTAATCTGCAATGTGCGGCGGCAGGGAAGAGGCCTCCAGGACCGTTTCCGGGGACAGGATTACACCCCGTTCGACGGTGTTGACCAACTCTCTCACGTTCCCCGGCCAGGGGTAGCACTGAAGCAGTTGCATGGTCTCAGGGGCAATCCGCGAGACGGGTTTCGAATTCAGGCGGGCCGACCGTTTCAGGTAAACGTCGGCCAGAAGCGGGATGTCCTCGGGGTGCTCCCGCAGGGGGGGCAGAAACAGTTCAACGACGTTCAGCCTGAAAAACAGGTCCTCCCGAAAGTCGCCGTTTCGCACCATCTCCTCTAAATCGCGATTGGTGGCCGCTATCACGCGCACATCGACCGACTGCGGCAGGGGGTCTCCGATCCGCTCGTATTCCCGGCTCTGCAGGAACCTCAGGAGCTTTCCCTGCAGGGGCAACGGGACCTCCGAGATCTCATCCAGAAAAGCGGTACCACCTTCGGCCAGTTTCAACTTGCCGGTCTTATCCCTCAGCGCTCCGGTGAAGGCACCCTTCACATGCCCGAACAGGTCGCTTTCCAGGAGGCTTTCCTGAAACGAGGCACAGTCGACGGTGATAAACGGGCCGTTGGTTCGACCGCTCCAGTCGTGGATGAGACGCGCGAGCAGCCCTTTCCCGGTGCCGCTCTCGCCGCTGATTAGAACGGTGGCATTGGACTCGGCCGTCAATTTAGCTGTCTTGAGGAGGCGGCGCATTTTTTTGTTGCGGGTGATGAACCCACCTTCCGAGAAAATCCCCTTGAGTGCGGCGACCTCATGTTCGAGGCGCTGGAACCGTTTCAGCCTTTCCAGGATCACATCCAGCTGCCCGGGGACGAAGGGCTTGGGAAGGTAGTCAAACGCGCCGAGTTTGACCGCCTGCACGGCGGTTTCGATCGTGGCATAGGCGGTGATCATCACCACCTGGGTCCCGGGGCTGGAGGCGGTTATCTGCTTTAAAACATCTATCCCGCTTGTGTCCGGAAGCTTGAGGTCCAGTATGACAAGATCCGGCGCTTCCCTGCGAAATGTGTTCAGGCCCTCGGAGGCTGAGTATGCCAGGGCAACCTCCAGCCCCTTGTCTTCCAGGTAGACCGTCAAGGTCGTGGCGATATTGCGATCGTCATCGATGATCAGGACTCGTTTCACGGCGTTCCCCCTCCGGAATCCGGAATCCAGAAAACAAACTTCGTGCCCTTGCCGAGATGGCTTTCAACCTGGATGTCCCCGTAGTGGTGGTCGATGATATCCTTGACGATGGCCAGGCCGAGGCCGATGGTGCCACATTTTCCGCGTTCGCTGAACTGGGTGTAGCGGTCGAAGATATGCGGGAGAAAGCGCGGGTCGATGCCGCTGCCGGTATCGACGCACTCGAAGTAGAAGCGGCGGCCCTGTCGGCGCACCGTCACACTCACGGTTCCCCCTTTTTCGGTGTGCCGCAGTGCGTTGCCGACCAGGTTGGTGATCACCCATGGAAACCGGAACGAATCGATGGTGATCGGCGGCAGATCAGGCGGGATGTCGAGGTCCAGGCGGATCTGCTTCTCCTCGGCCTGCTTGCGCAGCGGCGAAAGGGACTCCCGCAACAGGCTGGAGACGTCGATGGTCTCCTTGGGACGCGGTGTCGCCATGGCCTCGAGCCGGGAGAGGTCCACCAGCTCGTTGATCAGCGTGGAGAGTCTGGAACAGTCATCGCGCGCGGTTTCCAATAGCCGTTCGCGTGCACCCCCACCCAACTCGTCTCCGCGTTCATGGAGCATGCCCACACTCATGGCCAGGGAGGTCATCGGCGTTTTCAGCTGGTGGGAGATGTCGGCGATGAATCTGCCCTTGGCCTCCTCGGATCGGCGCACTTTTTCCCTTTCGGCGGCCAG
>JALOPB010000256.1 GCA_025454115.1 Desulfobacterales bacterium
GCCGTTTTCGCCCGGCTTCTCCGGGGGATGGATGGTGCTCAGGACCTGCTTGTGGCGCGTCAAAAATTCCCTGGCGCGCTCCAGAAAGCGCGGGTTCTTCTCGATGATTTCGCGTGAAATGACGGTGGCCGCGCAGAGAGGCAGCAGCCCCACCATCGACCGGACCTTGATGCGCTGGGCGCTGCCGTCCGGCAACCGCAGCAGATCGTAGAAAAAGCCGTCCTCCTCGTCCCAAAGCTCGTCCTGGTTATCCCCCGCCCGGTCCATGGCGGCGGCGATCCAGAAGAAATGCTCCAGAAACTTGCCGGCCATCTCCTGGTAGGCGGGATCGTGCAGGGAAAGCTCCAATGCAATTTCCAGCATGTTCTGGCAGTAGAGCGCCATCCAGGCGGTGCCGTCGGCCTGCTCTAAATAGCCGCCGGTGGGCAGTTTGGCGCTGCGGTCGAAAACGCCGATGTTGTCGAGCCCCAGGAACCCTCCCGAAAACAGATTGCGGCCGGATGGATCTTTGCGGTTCACCCACCAGGTGAAGTTGAGCAGGAGTTTCTGAAAGGCGCTCTTGAGATAGTCGACGTCGCCCCGGCAGTCGATATGTTTCTCCACCGTGTAGTTGAGCAGCGTGGCGATCGCATGCACCGGCGGATTGACGTCCCCGAAGTTCCATTCGTAGGCCGGGATCTGGCCGCTCGGGTGCAGGTAGACCTCGCTCAGCATCAGGTCGAGCTGCTGCTGGGCGAAATCGTGGTCAACTATGTTGAGAGGCACTGTATGGAAGGCCAGGTCCCAAGCGGCGTACCAGGGATACTCCCATTTGTCCGGCATCGAGATGATGTCGTCGTTGGCCATGTGAAACCAGTCCCGGTTGCGGCTCTGGCGCTGACCACCCAGCAGGGGATGGGCCTTGTGTTCGGCCAGCCACCTGTCGACATCGAAATAGTAGTATTGCTTGGTCCACAGCATGCCTGCCATGGCCTGGCGCACGACGTTGCGCCGGTCGTCATCGAGGCTCGGCGGTGTGATGTCTTCGTAAAACTCGTCGGCTTCGCGGATGCGCGTGGCGAACACCTGGTCGAACCCCGACCCGAAAATCTCAACTCCGTTGGGCAGGGCAGCCGCGCACAACCGCAGCCGGATGGTCGCGGATTGGCCGGGACCGACCGTCAGGCGATAAACGGCGGCCGCCTTGGTGCCCTGTTTATGGGGGTTGACGGCCTCCCGCCTCCCGCCGATGAGAAAATTGTGAAAGGCGTCCTTGACGAAAGGGCTCGGGTTGGGGGTGCCGAAGATGCGTTCGGCGTTCGTCTCATTCTCTGTGAACAACAGTTCCTCGGCGCCGTCGCAATGCAGGACATATGGGCCCAACTCGGAATGCTCGGCGGCGATGGCAAGCCGGCCTCCCATCTCATCCGCCTGCCGCAGAAGGGGCTTGATCGGCGAGTCCCCCAGCCCCCAAGTGTTCCGGAACCAGAGGTGCGGGAGGACGTGCAAAGGGGCTTCCTCCGGGCCGCGGTTGAAGGCCGTGACCCGGATCAGCAGGTCATCCGGCGCCGCCTTGGCATACTCGACAAAGACGTCGAAGTACCGGTCGTCGTCGAAGACCCCCGTGTCGAGCAGTTCGTATTCCATCTCCTGGCGGGTGCGGCCGCGGTTCGTTTGGACCAAATCGCGATAGGGAAAGGCCGCCTGGGGGTACTTGTAAAGATACTTCATGTAGGAATGCGTGGGCGTGCTGTCGAGATAGAAATAGTATTCCTTGACATCCTCCCCGTGGTTGCCCTCGGCGTTCGACAGGCCGAAGAGGCGCTCCTTCAGAATCGGGTCCTGTCCGTTCCACAGGGCCAGGGCGAAGCAGAGCCGCTGCTTGTCGTCGCAGACGCCCGCCAGGCCGTCCTCGCCCCACCGGTAGGCCCGGGAGCGCGCCTGGTCGTGGGTGAAGTAGCCCCAGGCGTCGCCATTCTCGCTGTAATCCTCGCGCACCGTGCCCCACTGCCGCTCGCTGAGATACGGCCCCCACTTTTTCCAGGGCACGCCCTTCGAAGACGCTTCCTCCAGGCGCTTGCGCTCAATCGGAATCTTGGCGGTACCGTTGCTCATGTTGCGCCTCTTTCTCGCCAGTCGGCAGTTCAGCCTTACTTCATCTGCGGCAGCCAGGTCGGCTGCGCAAACCATTTCTGCCCCAGGTCATGCAGGTATCCGGCTTTCTCCAGGCCCTGCAGGAAGTTCCCCAACCAGTTGAGCAGATGCGGATCGCCCTTGGGCACGGCGATGCCGATGGGCTCGTAGGTGATCGGGGTCACCACCGAAACCAGACCCGCCGCCGGATTGCGGTACACGGCAACGACGCAGATGGGGAAATCGGCGATCATGGCATCGGCCCTGCCGTCGACCACCATCTGGATCGCATCGTTCTGTGTCGCGGCTGTTAGATGTTTAGCCTGCGGCGCGCCCTTGGCGATCACGGCTTCGCTGGTGGACCCTTTCAGGGCGACGAAGGTGTACTGCGGGTTGTTGACGTCCGGCATCCCCTTGGCCTGGGCGATGCTGCTGCGCTTGGTGAGAAACGCCTTGCCGGAAGTGAAATAGGGGCCGACGAACGCCGCTTTCATGTTGCGGTCCGGAGTCATGGTCATGTTGGAAACGATCATGTCGATGCGGCCGGACTCGAGGGCCGGCAATAGGCCGTTGAAATCGATCCGTTGAACGTTCAGCCGAACACCCATGGCATCGGCGATCATCGTGGCCAGGTCGACATCCACCCCGATGATCTTGTCATCCTTGGTCATCCGGTCCATCACCGGCGACGACGAGGCCTTCGTCGTCTGGTTCATCTCGGCGCACCCGGCTAAGAGACATCCAATCATCAACACAACCATCGTCCATTTTGTCTTCTTCACGTCTTTCCTCCTTGCTTGGGTTGGATCTCGTTCATCGATCGAATGCAGCTGCTATATTCGAAATGCAGGGCGTACGGATGACATGGTCTACCCGCCGGCATTCAAGAAGTCAAAAATAGCTTTCCGACCGCACAACCTGCCATTTCCCGTTCCAAAACTCAAGCGCCCTCTCCTGGTGGCCAGGGCTTTCAGCGGCGGATACGGATCCAGCACCGCTACCCGTTTCATATCGAGGGATCGCTGTCCTGCACCATCCGCTCATGTCACTTGCCCGGCGGTCGATTCTCCGTCATGCACGTCCTCGTCGATCCATGCGGACAACAGCGTGTGCGCCACGGCCAGCACGACCGGGCCCACGAAGATGCCGATGAGGCCGAACGCGATCAGGCCGCCGACGACACCGATGAAAATGAGCAGCAGCGGGAGATCGGCCCCTTTCTTGATCAGAAAAGGACGCAAAAAGTTGTCCATGGTTCCGACCACCAGGGTCCAAACGAGGAGAAAGGTTCCCCATCCGGTGCTGCTCGTCCAGTAGAGCCAGGCCACCGAGGGCGCCAACACCAGCAGGGGGCCGACTTGGGCGATCGCCAGCATGAACATCACCGCCGTCAAAACCGCGGCAAAAGGAACGCCGGCAACGGCCAGGCCGACGCCGCCCATGACCGACTGGGCCAGCGCGGTCACGACGACCCCGAGGGCGACGCCACGCACGGCCTGGCCGGCCAGGCGGATCGAATGCTCGCCTCGCGGCCCTGCCAGCCGGCGCCCGAAGCGCATCAGCCAAGCGGTCGCCTGCTCCCCCCGGGCGTACAGCAGGGCGGCAAACACCACCGTAAGCAGAAACTGCAGAACCAGGGCGCCGAAGCCGCCCACTTCCGTGGCGAACCACCGGACAGCAGTGCCTCCGTAGGGCGCCAGCTTTTTCATGAATCCCTGCAGCCCCGCCTGGGCGACCTTCTCCCATGCGGCAGTCAAATCGCCGCCGAAGAGCGGCAGATGCCCCAGCCAGGAGGGCGGCGGGGGGACTTCGAACGTGGACATCGACTTGACCCAACCGGCAATCTGGTCGGCGTTCGAGACAATCGTGCTGATGGCCAGCCAGAGGGGTATGACCAGCACGCACAAAAGCACAACGGTCATCACCGCTACCGCCAGCGAGCGGCAGCCCCAGAGCCGGCCTTGGATGGAAATCATCAACGGCCAGGTCGCTGCCGCGATCGTCATGGCCCAAATCGCGGCCCCCAGGAAGGGTCTGAGAATCCACAGCGATGCGCCGATCAATGCTCCGATGAAAAGCACAGCGAGAACGTTGCGGGTGATGTCGCGTTGGATTTCGGCCATGAATCGCTCCTTCACTAAAAATCAGACCTTCTACTCTGTCAGCAAGAGCGTCACATGCACGGCATCTCCTCCATGCGCTGTCTTCATTGGCAGCCCGCTCTTGGAAAAAACGGTGAGCATGCCTCTGTTCTCCGGAAGAACTTCCGCCATGAACCGCGCCAGGCCCTTCTCGCGGGCGATGACGGCCAGGTGCTGCAGCAGAATGCGGGCCATCCCCTGGCGGTGGTAGTCCTCCTCGACCGTGAACGCCACCTCCGCGCTGCGGGCCGCGCCGCCCCCGTCGATGACCACGTAGCGGCCTGCTCCGATTATGGTCTCCATATCCCCTTCTCCGATCGTAACCACCAACGCGACCGTGCTCTCGAAATCCAGCTCGGTAGCGGATTTGAGCTCTTCTTCAGTCAGCATTTTCTTGTGATGGAAGAAGCGGGTGTAAATCGATTCGGGATCGAGGTTTTTAAAAGCTATGGCCAGCCGCTGCTTGTCATCCGGCCGGATCGAACGGATCTTGACCTGGGTCCCGTTTTTGAGGGTTGCCATCTGGGCGTAGTTGGATGCGTCTATCATTCTAAAAACCCTTAGCCGCCATGAAGGCGGCCAGGTCGGCGACCCGGCAGGAATAGCCCCACTCGTTGTCGTACCAGGCGACCACCTTGGCCATATTCCCCTGCAGCACCGAGCTGAATTCCAGATCGACGATCGAAGAGTGCGGATTGCCCTTGAAGTCCACCGAAACCAACGGCTCCGACTCGCAGGCCATGATTCCTTTCAATTCATTCTCGGAGGCGCGGGTCAGCTCCGCTCGAAGCTCCTCGGTGGAGGCCTTGCGGTTGAGCTGCGCCACGAAATCCACGACGGATACGGTCGGCGTGGGAACGCGCAGCGAATAGCCGTCGAATCGGCCGGCCAGTTCCGGGATGACCAGTGCCACCGCCTTGGCGGCACCGGTGCTGGTGGGAATGATGTTCATTCCGGCCGTTCGCGCCCGGCGCAGGTCCTTGTGCGCCAGGTCCAGAATCCGCTGGTCGGCGGTGTAGGAGTGCACGGTGGTCATCAAGCCCTTTTCGATGCCGTAGGCGCGGTGGATGACCAGGGCCGGCGGCGCCAGGCAGTTGGTCGTGCAGGAAGCGTTGGAGACGATGTGGTGCGTTTTGGGGTCATAGCTGTCGTGATTGACGCCCATGACGATGGTAACGTCTTCCTCCTTGGCGGGAGCACTGATGATGACCTTCTTCGCCCCGGCCTCCAGATGAGCGGCCGCCTTGGGTCCGGTTCGAAACAGGCCCGTACTTTCGACGACGATATCCACCCCGGCCTCATCCCAGGGAATGGCGGCCGGATCTCGGAGGGAGAAATTCTGGATGCGCTGTCCGTTGACGACAAGCTGCTGGCCGTCGCTCCGCACCTCGCCCGGAAACCGACCGTAGCTGGAGTCATGCTTGAACAGGTGCGCGTTGGTCGCCACGTCGAAAAGATCGTTCACGGCCACCACCTGCAGCCGATCGGAGTGCCTTTCGAGAACGGCCTTGAGAACCTGACGGCCGATGCGGCCGAAGCCGTTTATTCCCATGCGGACCATAAATGCCTCCCGACATCATCGCGATGGATGGATGGTTGCAGTTTCCTCAGTTGTCATCGACCCGGTACTCGTGAGCGACCAAAAGATCGAAGTCCGTTCGCAACACCTGATGCATCCTGGCGTTTTCAAGGGCAATGGCGCTCAAGTTTGCCACTGCTTCTAAGAATTGAACTTCATCGTCATCAAATTTCCGGATCTCGACGGAATACACCCTCAAAACCCCGATGGCCTTTGCTCCAAGCATGAGCGGCACCACCAGCACCGATTTGATGCCTTCGGCCTGAGCCTTGCTCTGATACTGGAAATCCTTGTCGGTTTGAGCGTTTTCAAGCCATACCGTCTTTCCCTGAAGCGCATGTTGATCGAGTCCGCTTTCTTTGACCAACACCGGCCCCTTGCGAAGGTAGCCCACCGACAGCCCCCAGGAGCCGCCCATCAGAAGCCGCTCCCGTTTGGAGTCCAGCACTCGGAGCGAGCAAGCCTTGGCTTCCATGGCCTCTGCCACACATCGGACGATTTGCGCCAAGACCTCTTCTGGTTTCAGCGACGCATTGATGACCTTGGCCACTTCATAGAGCGCCTTGAAATAGTCCTTGTTCGTCCTGGCCATTGCCCCACCTCCTGTGATCCTTGGCTGGGTTTCAGGATTAAGATGATCTCTGCAGCGAACACGGGATCAATAGGCCCATGATGCTCCTAAGGTCCCTTTGACCGTTCATACCTCTCGTTTGATTTTCGGATGGCTTCGCGTTCCTCAGGTGTCATGTTCTGAGTATTCGCGCAGCTTACCAGAAACAATAAAACCGCCATGAGGACGGCGAGGATCGATTTCACGGTAGCCTCCACGTGATTTTAAAAAAAATTTCATTTTTCAGGCGTATAAGGCGATATCTTGCTGCCCTGAATCCCCAGACCCGCCATCAACCCTTTCTGGTCGAAAAAGAAGGCGTAAATGTCCTCCTTGGCGGTGGTCGTCGTCAGCGAGCCGGCCAGACCTTTATCCGCCACCACTACGGAGGGGCCAGTGCCGATCTCCCACCCGTCGGTCTTCTTCAGGTAGTCCAATGCCTCTTGCGTGATGAAGATCAATGCGTATCCGAACGTCTGTGCACCCGCCTGCAGGCCGAAGGAGCCTGCAATCGTCTTGTAGTAGCCGACCGTCTTATCCTTTTCGCGGAGCGCCCCCACCCCGTACTGGCCGCCGACCACCAACCCGGCTTTGACCACCTCGGGGAAAACGAGAATTCCCTTCGCCACGCCTGCAAGTTCTTTGGCCGCCGGCGAGCTTGCATAAAGCGTTTTCAGCGCGACATCCACCTTGGCCTCTATTGCGGGTGCTGTTTCAGCCGCAGCAATCTGCGCTCCACCAATTGAAAAGACCACGATCAGGAAAGAAAAAAAACTAACTGTCGCGCGATTGAGCCTCATTTTCACCTCCTATTTTCTTAGCCCGACATCCTTCAGGGCACCCTTGCATCTCTGGCTCACCTTGGCTTCGTTTTTTTCCAGGCACTGCAACAGGCGCCCTTCGCCCGCCTTCACACCCCCGCAGTTGGCAGCCACGTCCGCCTCGCACTCGTTGGCCACGTAAGTCAAGGCAGCCACGGCGCGCTC
>JALOPB010000476.1 GCA_025454115.1 Desulfobacterales bacterium
TTGGTCGGGTCGATCGGATCCTTCAGCGACACAGCGTCGATGCTCCCGTTGTACCAGAAGTACTGGGGTTTGACGTTCTTCGCCCAGATGAAGTTGCCCTTCTGGGTATCGTACACCGGGGTCCCCAGCGGCCCCTTTTCTTTGTAAGGTTTGCCGTCCTTCTTCTGACCGGCCGTGGACCAGTCCCAACGCATCTTGGTGGGCAGCGCCCGCGCGAATTCCGAAATGTGGCAGGTCTGGCAGGCCACCTTGTCGGTATGGTCGTTGGCCTTCACGCCCGGTTTGTGCGGGGTGGCGGTGTGGCAGGACTCGCAGGTGATCCGGGGCGTCAGGTCGTCCTGAGCCAGGGTCTTGCGCTCGGTGGCGGCCGGGGTCGCGTAGATGCGGCCGGCCACCTGATGGGCGGTTGTGGTGTGGCAGCGCGTGCAGTCGAAATTCTTGCCGTCGACCCCCATGTGGACGTCCAGGGCCTTGTTCGGTTTATGCATGGAGGAGTCCAGATCGCCGTGCTTCACCATGTCGCCGCCGCCGCCGTAGAAATGGCACACGCCGCAGTTGTCGCGGGTGGGCCGCCCCACGCTCTGGGCCACCTGGTTCCATTCGGGCGGCAGGTATTTCTGGCCGTCGCCGGGGAACACGACCGGCTCCTTCGCGGGATTTCCCGCCATGGCGGGATGCTTCTTGTACGTTCCGGTCTGTTCGTGGCAGACGAGACAGTCCACCTTGCTCGCATCGCTGAAATCGAAGGTTTTGTCCTTCCAGCCGTAGCCGATGTGGCAGGAGGTGCAGCGCGGTTCGTTGCCGTGGATGCTGACGCAGTAGTTGTTGACCGTCAGCGCGCCCTTGCCCATGGGCTTGTCCTTGGGCGATGCCGAGTCGACCCAGGTCCAGTGAATGGTCTTGTGTATCTGGGCAGCAGCCTCCGAATGGCAGCTCAGGCAGGCCTTGGTGACCTCCGGCCCGGACGCAAACGGCTGCTTCAGGGCCTCGTGCTTGGTATGGTCGGCCGTGATCCAGCGCTTGGCTCCCTTGGTTGCCTGCTGGGCCATTCCCCGCCCGGGAGCCTGATCGCCTTCGGCCGCGCCCGGGCTGGCACCTAACGGATGCACGAAAAAACCGAGCATCCCCAGGGTTAGAAGAATGAAACCCGCAATTTTCACCCTCTTCATACTACCCTCCCATTAATGAATTTATATGGTCAACCGGCCTGCGGTTGATAAATGGCTTCAACGGCTGTGGACAGGGAGACCGCCTTACCGAAGTGTGTTCTGAAGAACGATAGCAATGAGCATACCAGCCCACGTCAGTCGATGAGGATTCGGCATTCATCAGTCCGAATTTGATTTAACTATATAACCTTACTAATTAATTTTGCTTAAGGATGAATGTGGGAATATTCTTGACTGGCACGCGATTAACCGGAAATTAACGGAGAAGTGTTAATATAATAAACGGGTGTAAATTAACAGTTAAGTTCAGATAAGCACGCCTGCAACAGCTTTACTTGCCGAATTGCATGAACGGCGTCGCAGCCTGGCCATCGACACCCGGACGATTTTTCTGCCAATCAAGAATCCGGCAGCCGTCGCCCTCACCGGAGGGTGCCTGACAGCTGATGATCGGCATGACCGGATCGCCGGCTACGGACTGAAAGTTAAACATTTTAGCACGGTCCGAGGGCACTTCATCCATCTCCAGCATATGGATCAGATAGATAAGCGAGACCCCCTCGAAGAACTCTGTCGACGTTTGGGATTCGCCGATGCGTTCCTTAAAAATGGCCAATGCGGCGTTCTTATCCTCCGCGGAAACAAGCAAATTGAATTCACCATGCCGTCGCCGGGTTTCGTCTTTCGCCTGCTGATTGGTGGTATACAAGAATTTACCGATGTAAATCATTGCGTTGCCTTTCTGGTTCATATGCCAACCGAACCCATTGCTATCTTATCCGTTTGAATGCGGCTTGTCCAGCCGCTCCGAAAAGCCCCTCCCGAAAAGGATGGAGATTCTCGGTGCCGTGATTCTTCGGCTCCGGGGTCATCATCCATCCCTGAGGATCTGGTTGACGAGCTTTCCGTCGGCGGTCTTCCCGAAGTGCTTCATGATGGCGCCCATCGCCTGCATCCGGTTCTTGTATTGCCCGAGATCGAGATTGGCCTTGATCCATGTCACGATCTCCTCCCGCGACACCTGACGCGGCAGATAGCTTTCGAGGATCTGAAGGTATTCGGAGCTGGCCTCCTTCTTGGCTTCCAGCACGATGCGCTCGGATTTGATCAAACCCTGGATAATCCCGATGATGTCGTCGTTGGTGATTTCCTCGGGCTTCTTGGGCCGTGTGGATTTCTTGCCGCCTTCCAGCGTGACCGGCACCGTGAGTTTGAAGCAACGCCAGTTTCAGGTCCTCCTTGAGCTTGTCCTGCAGGGACAGCGGCAGGTCCGGGTTCCAACCGTGGGCGGGCGTGGTTGTGGTCATCGAACTCACCTCCCTATCAAATAAGTTAGGTCTTTTTCTGTGGGAGCGGCTTTCCAGCCGCGACGAGCCGACTTCGCCAAAGCAGCCTTGGCTGCTATGGCTGAATCGAGGCTGAAAGCCTCTCCCACAAATAAAAACTTGCTTGCCGATAATGTGGCGCCGCGCGCCATACCCCGCTATGGGCGCTCGAGATCGGTCGCCACCTCGCAAATACGCCGCCAGGCGCGTTCCACATGGCGGCGCTCGGTCTGGGTCTGGCCGATGCACATGCGCAGCGTCAGCCGGTCCTGCAGCCGCGTGTGCGTCAGAAAAAGATCGCCGCTGCCGTTCA
>JALOPB010000257.1 GCA_025454115.1 Desulfobacterales bacterium
AAATCCTTGGGGTTGTCGATCGAGCCCCAGTTGCCCTGGCCGTCGATGAGCGGGTAGCGGTAGGAAAAGGGCTGGGCCATGAGCACCATGGCCTCGTAGCAGGCGCTGTCGCCGTGGGGGTGGTACTTGCCGAGGACGTCGCCGACGGTGCGGGCCGATTTCTTGTACTTGGCCGACGCCCGCAGCCCAAGCTCGCTCATGGCGTAAACGATCCGGCGCTGCACGGGCTTGAGCCCGTCGCCGATGAAGGGCAGCGCCCGGTCCATGATGACGTACATCGCATAGTTGAGATAAGCGGGGCGCACGAATTCGGAAAGCGGCAGCTGCTCCACACTTTCCACCCGCAGTGCACTGGGACGGACCATCTGAATCGTTCTCCATTTCGATCAAAATAGAAGTGGCTTCCTAACCTCGAATCACGGCCGCGGGCAAGGCGCAGGCCGGTTTGAAAGCGGAGCAACCTCGATAGGTTGTGAGCATTTCGAATCGGCCTGCAACGCCGCCCCCGGCCGTTAGACGGGGTTAGGAACCACACTTCTAAAGCAGTTCGGCTTCGGCCCGGTCCCCCTCCTCCTCCAGCCAGCGCTTGCGATCCTTGACGCGCTTCTTGGAGAGCAGCATGTCCACCGTTTCCCGCGTGCCACCCTGTTTGGGCAGGGTCAACCGCACCAGCCGACGGGTTTCGGGATGCATGGTGGTCTCGCGCAGCTGCAGGGGGTTCATCTCGCCGAGGCCTTTGAAGCGCTGGACGTTGATCTTACCTTTCTTGCCGTCGTCGTTAAGGCGCTTCAAAATGGCGTTCTTCTCCGGGTCGTCCAGCGCATAGAACACCTTGGATCCCAGATCGATGCGGTAGAGCGGCGGCATGGCCACATAGATCTTCCCGGCTTCGACCAGGGGCCGGAAATGCCTGAGAAACAACCCGCACAGGAGCGTCGCGATGTGCAGGCCGTCCGAATCGGCGTCGGCCAGGATGATGTTCTTGCCGTAGCGCAGACCCGAAAGGTCACTCGACCCCGGATCCACACCCATGGCGACCGCAATGTCATGAATCTCGCGGGACTGGAGGATCGTATTGGCGTCCTCCTCCCAGGCATTGAGGATCTTGCCGCGCAGGGGCAGCACGGCCTGAGTGTTCTTGTCGCGGGCCTGCTTGGCCGAGCCTCCGGCCGAATCGCCCTCCACCAGGAAGAGCTCGCCTTCCTCCGGGTTCTGCGAGATGCAGTCCGTGAGCTTTCCGGGAAGGGCCGGACCGACGCCCACCTTGCGGCGCACCACCTTGGCGGCCTCCTTGAGCCGTCGGCGGGCGTTTTCGATGGCCATCTCGCAGAGCTTCTGCGCGGCTTCCGGGTTCTGGTTGAGCCAATGCGAAAAGGCGTCTTGTACAACGCTGGTGATAAAGCCCGTGCACTCACGGGAAGAAAGCCTCTCCTTGGTCTGCCCGGAGAACTGCAGGTCCGCCAGCTTGGCCGACAGGATATAGCTGCAGCGCTCCCAGACATCCTCGGGGGTGAGCTTGACGCCGCGCGGAATGAAACCGCGGAATTCGCCGAAATCCCGCAGTGCGGCCAGCAACCCCGACCGGAAGCCGACCACGTGGGTTCCGCCCTGGGGGGTGGGGATCAGGTTCGCATAGCTTTCGGCGATGCCGTCCCCGCCGTCGGGAAGCCAGATGACGGCCCAACTGACCGATTCTTCCTGGCCCTCCACCTGGCCGACGAACGGCTCATCGGGGATGTGTTCGAAATTCTTGACGCTTTCCGCCAGGTAGTCCTTCAAGCCGTCCTCGAAATACCAGCTGTCGCTCTGGCCGGTGGCCTCATCCAGGAAGGTAACCGTCAGCCGCGGGCACAGCACCGCCTTGGCCCGCAGCGTATGCCGCAGCCGGCTGACGGAAAATTTGAGAGTTTCGAAATACTGCGCATCCGGCCAGAAGCGGATTTTGGTGCCGGTATCGTTTTTCTTGGTCTTGTCGACGGTTTTCAGATCGGAAGCCTTCGTGCCGGACTTGAAGACCATCTGATAAACGAAGCCGTTGCGGCGGATTTCGACATCGAGGCGGGTGGATAGCGCGTTGACCACCGAAACGCCGACCCCGTGCAAACCTCCTGAAAATTGATAGTTCTTGTGCCCGAACTTGGCGCCGGCATGCAGCCGAGTCATGACGACTTCGACCCCGGAGACCTTCTCCTCCGGGTGCTGGTCCACGGGCATGCCCCGCCCGCTGTCGATAACCTGCAGCGAGCCGTCCTTGAAAAGGGTGACCTCGATGCGATCGGCGAAACCGGCGATAGCCTCGTCCACGGCGTTGTCGATGACCTCATGGGCCAGGTGGTTCGGCCGGGTCGTGTCCGTGTACATGCCCGGCCGTCGTTTGACCGGATCGAGTCCACGCAAAACTTCGAGATCGGCCGCATTGTAATGATTCGAGTTGTTTTTCATCCTCTCAACCGCAATTGATCAACATATTGTTATGAAAAATGGATCAGGGCGTACTAATAGTGCTTTAATTTATCAGGATTTTGTCAAAAAGGCCAGCGGGAATGGATATTCGAAGGCGGAATAACATATGCGGACAGAGTATAATTGGTTACCAAAGGACGCCCAAATCCGAGTCACGACTCAGCGGCGGCTTTCATGCTCGCGAAATGCTCACCACCCGACTTGAGGATAACCGCCTCGATGAGCTGCTGGGCGCTCAGTTTTCCGCCGGCCAGGGCAAGGTGGCCGGTGCGGTCCAGTTCGGCGTCGGACAGCCCGGCCACGTAATCTACGAGGGCCGCGCCGTTCCGGCGCAGCAGCCCCAAAACCTCTTCTCGCGTACATGCGGCATGCCGGCGGGCATGCTCGTTGGCCATCTCGACCAGCTGCTCCATCGTGAACTCCGGCAATTTTTCGCCTTTCACGATCATGCGGACCAGGTCGACCGCCTCGAAATGGGCGGCGCCGATATGGCGGGCCGTCACTCCCACCGGCCACTCTTCTTTGGCACACGCTTTTTTCCAGTTCTTCTTCGAACACCCCTCGACAAATGCAATGACATCATCACTGAATCCCCGCAGGCGTCCTGCCAAGGTTTTTGCTCTTTCGCTCATAGGTGCCTCCACGCCTCATTCTGTTAAACATACTGGAGAGACAATAGAGCGGGATGCAGATGAATCAAGTCTGAGGGCTTGATAATTAATTGAAAGTAGAATAATCTATCCGATGTATCTATCTGGTATTTTTGATTAATCATAATGATTACCATCTTCGATCGTTTGGCTTTGCGATGCACTGGACCGGTTTGCTCCTGCTGGAGCAGCGCATGTTTAATTCATATCCGGTGGAGGTGAACGGCTTTCATGAAGGTCGGAACCGGTTTCAGCAACCATGGCGATTCATGGGAATCCGGCCGGGCGGTGGCCGAACAGGCGCTCCAGGCGGGAGGTATCGATTCCGCCGAACTGGTCTTCGCCTTCTGCAGCAACCGTACGGACCCTAAAGCCTTTTTCCAAGGCTTACAATCCGTCGTGGGCGAGAAAGTGCCCATTATCGGAGGCTCTGCCATCGGAGTCATCACCAACTCCGAGCTGTCCTACACCGGCCATCCCTGCGGCGCTCTGGCAGTCCAGGCCGGCATGCCGTTTTGTCGTATCGCAGCCTCTGATGGGCTGAACTATGGTGAAGTCAATTCCGGTAAAAACCTGGCGGAACAGCTCGGTGCGGGACCGGATGATCAGGCCATGGTGGTTTTTTACGATTCCATCAAACAGCCACCCGGCCCCGGCACTCCCCCCTTTTTGAATTCCTCCATGCCCCTCATTGAAGGCATAGAAGCGGGGCTTTCGCAGCGCCTGCCGATATACGGCGCCGGGCTTATCGGCGACTACGAATTCAACCCCACCGTTCAATTCTGCGGGTCCCAGGTGAGCTCCCAGAGCGCCGTTGCGGCTATTTTTCACGGAGCGGTCACTCTCCGCCATCGCATTATGCACGGCTGCACACCGCTGGATGGGATCTACCACCGCGTCACCCGTGCCGAGGGCGGAATCATATTTGAATTGGACGGCAAGCCGATCGTCGATATGATCGATCGGCTGTATGGAAACACCGACTGGCAACGGACAACGCCGGTCGACTTGCTGACCATCGGCATTTATCAGGGTAAAAAATACGCCGGGGTAGAAGAAGGCCGGTACGTCAATCGATTGATTACGGGCGTGTTGCCCGGCAAAGAGGGCATCTGCCTGTTTGAGCCGGACATCATGGAGGGTGCCGAAGTTCAATTCATGGCGCGCGACGCCTTCAAAATGGTTGATTCTGCTCGACAAAATTCGCTGGAACTGATGGAAACCATACGCGCCGAGGGTCGCAACGCCATCTTCGGACTTTACATCGATTGCGCCGGTCGCAGCGCTGCTTATTCCAAGACGACTGTCGAAGAAGCCGCCGAAGTTCAAAACGCATTGAACCGCTTTGGCTGCCCGTTCCTGGGGATTTACTCCGGCGTTGAAATAGCGCCATTCCTCGGGAAAAGCCGCGGGTTGGATTGGACCGGGCTATTGCTCGTATTCGTGAGGGACTGACTGCATGCCGTTGGATAGCGAAGACTGGAAAACCAGAAATGTCGAGCTGGAACGCCGGCTGGAAAAGGCGCAATTGGAAGCCTCCTATTATCGTGGGATTGCCGCGGAATCCGGCACAAACCGCCTGCGGAACATGTTTCAGCTCTCCAGGCTGGTCTCCAGACACAGAGACATCGAGCAGCGTCTGCGGGAATCCGAGGAGCGCTACCGCAACGTCGTTGAAAATCTCAACGTGGGAATGCTGGTGACGGTCGATCTGAAAATCGTCTTTGCCAATTCAGCCATCCAGAATTTACTCGGGTACGGCATAGATGAATTGTTGGCCAATCCGAATCCGTTTGACTGCATTCACCCCGAAGATCGACCAATGGTCAAGGAGCGCTACCTGAAGCGCGTCAAGGGCGAGGAGGTCTCTGAAACCTATGCGTTCCGGGTGCTCACGAAGCAGGGAGAAATCAAGTGGACCGAAGTCACCGGCACCCGTATCAACTGGAAGGGACACACCGGCATATTGAATTTTTTCATCGACATCACCGAGCGCATCCACGCCCAGGAAAGCCGAAAAAAACTCGAGCAGCAATTGAGCCGGGCGCAAAAACTGGAAGCCCTCGGGACGCTCGCCGGCGGGATTGCCCACGACTTCAACAACCTGATGGCTGCCGCTCTGGCCTATGTCTCATTGATGCAATGCGAAACAGACCCTTCCAATCCTCACTGCGAATACCTGACCCATGTCCAAAGCCAGCTGCGCCGGGGTTCTCAATTAACTAGACAGTTGTTGGGCTATGCCCGCCAACGACCGTATCAGGTCAAGCCGGTCTCATTGAACAAACTGGTCATGGAAGTTTCGGGCACTTTCGGCCGTACCCGCAAGAACATTGTCGTTCAACCGGATCTTGACCCGGACCTTCGCACGGTGAATGCCGATGAAGGCCAGCTGGAGCAGGCTCTCCTGAATCTGTTCGTTAACGCCTCCGACGCCATGCCCGAGGGCGGAACGTTGGCATTAAAAACCCGCAATGTTTCTCACAACGAGATCGCCTCTACCGAGTTCCAGCCGAATGCCCGACCATATGTTGAGCTGCAGGTAACGGACACCGGAGTCGGCATGACGCCTGAAATAATGGACCGTATTTTCGACCCATTTTTTACTACGAAAGAAATGGGGCGGGGAACCGGGCTGGGTTTGGCTTCGGTTTTCGGCATTGTCAAGGGGCACGGAGGCACCATCGATGTCACGTCTCAACCGGGCCATGGGACCACCTTTACGCTTCGCTTTCCAGCCACCGACGCCGCCCCGATCCAGCCCCAGCAGCCGAAAAGGACCATCACACCGGGAAGCGGGGTGGTCCTGCTGGTGGACGATGAAACCATGGTACTCGAAGCCAGTTCGCGCATGCTCCAAAAGCTTGGATTCAAGGTCTTTCGAGCCGGCAGCGGCCATGAGGCGATTGACATTTTCAGGCAAAAAGCCGCCGAACTCGACCTGGTGATACTGGATATCGTCATGCCTGGGATGGGCGGCGAGGAAGTCTACCGGCATATCAAGCAGATCCGGCCAGAAGCGAGGGTGCTGGTTTCAAGCGGCTACGACTGCAGTGGGAAAATGCCCGAGACGCTTCAGCATGATTCCGACGGTTTTATTCAGAAGCCGTATAGCCTGAGCGAGTTGTCCGGCAAACTTCGGGAAATTTTAAATCTGAGATAAGAGCCATTGATCGCGGACCGGAATGGATCTTGATGCAGCTTCCTATCCGAAGCGAACCATGGCCCGGCTCAGGCAAGCGATGGAAGGAGAATACCATGGCCATTCAGCTTCAGGCAGTCGACCGGGTCGAGATCCTCACCCTGCAGGACAATTTCATCGACATCGCCGCCCATGACGGCACCGCCGTCGTTCAGCGGCCGGTGTCGGAGGATGCCTCCGGCAACCGGGTCAGCATCCTGGCCGAACACGGGTTTTCAGCCGTGATCGGCCTGACGACGGCGGGCAAAACCCGGAAGGCGCTTTTCGATTTCGGGTTTTCCGAAAAAGGGGCCCTTCAAAACGCGCGCAACCTGGGCGTGGACCTGGCGGAGATCGAAGCCATGGTCCTCTCCCACGGGCACATGGACCACCACGGCGGGCTTCCGGCCTTCGTGGAACGCCTCGGGGGCAAACGAATCGAGCTGGTGCTGCACCCGGCCGCCTTCCGGGGCTCCCGTTTCATCAAGCTTTCGGAGGAACGCCGGCTGCGCCTGCCGTCGCCTGACCGCGCGCGGCTCGAAAAAGCCGGAGTGCGGGTCGTGCCGTCGCAGACACCACGCCTTTTCCTTGACGGCCGATTGCTGTTCCTTGGGGAGATCCCCAGAAAAACCGAATTTGAGAAGGGCATGCTGAAGGCCCGCTACGAGGAAGGCGGCGCGGAGAAGTTCGACCCCATCGAGGATGATTCCGCGGTTGTAGCCCATGTCAGGGGAAAAGGCCTCGTCATCCTATCCGGCTGCGCCCATTCCGGAATCGTCAACACGGTCGCCTATGCCCGGGAGGTGACGGGGGTGGACCCGGTCTTCGTGGTCATGGGCGGGTTTCACCTTACCGGGGCTGATTTCGAGCCCATCATCGAAAACACCACGAAAGCCCT